>DASWGE010000307.1:0-2703 GCA_036393895.1 Streptosporangiaceae bacterium
CGTTACTTCGCCTCGGTGAACGGCAACATGATCTGGGACGGCCAGGCGCTGGCCGCAGCCACCGGCGAGCGCCGGTACCTCAGCCAGGCCGTGGCCACAGCCAGGGCCGTGCAGGCGCACCTGAGCGACGGCGCCGGGATCTTCGCCGACCTCCAGGCGGACAACGACATCGTCGGACCGCTCATCGAGGCGATGTACTCCCTCGCCACCACCGGCCACCAGGCGTTCGCCGCCCGCTGGCTGCTGGCTAACGCGTCGGCCGCCGGCGCCGCTGGCAACGTTCTCGGCGGGTACGGCAGGTTCTTCGACGGGCCGCCGCCTGCCGTGCTCACTACCGCCTGGCAGACCGGCGGCGGGATCGCGGTGACGCAGGCCGCTGCCGGACTCGACCCTGGCGGCCACCCGGCCACTCCTAGCTTCTGGGCACGGGCCACTTTTGTGCCCGACAGCCAGACGATGACCGGCCTGCCAGTCCGCATCTCCTTTACCGGGCGGGCGATCGCGATCATGGGAACCGTCGGCGCCACGTGCTGCCGGATGGGGCATGCACGGGTCCTGGTGGACGGTGTCCAGACGTTCAACCAGACCGGAATCTGGCAGAACATGAGTAGCCCGGCGCGGCAGCAGCCCGACCAGGTGCTTTTCGCCTGGCGCTGGGACAGCCCCGGGCATCACGTGATCACGATCCTCCCGGCCCAGTACAACCGCGAGGAGGGCGGATCGTACTTCCAGATGAGTGGCTACATGCTGGTCCCATGACGATTTGTAAGCTTACGGGAGTCAGTTAGCTACTCGGCGTATATCCTGCCGACTCATGCGCTTTATGCTGAAGGCCGGATATCGCCTGCGAGGCGCCGTCTCGCTACTTGTGGCCATCGCTGGTGTCGTTGCGGTAGTCGCGTGGTCGGGCGTGACGAGCAGAGTTGCTGAGCCGGATTGGAAGTTCAAGGTCAGCGCGGGCGACTATGCCGCTCGCGCTGACCTGACAATGCGGCTACTTGAACACACGTTCTATAACGGCACCGGGCTGTGGCACATGTGCACCGGGCTGCCCTGCAGTACCAAGAACATTGACTGGGGCTCCGATTCTCTGACGTACGTGCTCTGGTTCCGCTGGATGCTGACCAAGGATCCGGCCGTTCCTGAGATGATGCGGACGCTGGCCAAGACCGCTCATGAGTGGGTGCCAGGTGACAAGGGCAGCAGCGACACCGTCATGTGGGACTCGATCGCGGACGCGCGCGAATATCAGGTAACGGGCAGCCAGGTGGCCCTCGCCAAGTCGCAGGCGGCATTCCGGTGGGTGGACTCTGTGATGGCCAGCGGCTTCGCATCCGGCGCATGTCCCGGCGTCGACTATCAGTGGCCGCATGGGCGTGGCGGCAACCTGAAGACGCTCGAGACTGCGACCAACTACATCAAGGCCGCCCTGCTGCTGCACGAGATCACAGGCTCGGCGAGCTACCTGGCCAAGGCCGAGTCGCAGTACGACCAGGTTCGCCGCTACTTTCTCACCCCCGGCGCCCCGCTGTACACGGTCTATGTCTTCGACGACGGGCAGACCTGCCGCGCCTTGCCCGGCCGCTACTTCGCCTCCGTCAACGGCAACATGATCTGGGCCGGCGCCGCGTTGGCCGCCGACACCGGCCGCAAAGGCTATCTGAGCCAGGCCATCGCGACCGCCAAGGCTGTCGGGTCACGGCTCGGCGACGCCGCCGGGGTCTACGTGGACCTGCAGGCCGACAATGACGTCGCTGAGCCGCTCATCGAGGCGATGTACTCGCTGGCGGCCGAACACCAGCAATTCGCGGCGACCTGGCTGCTGACGGCCGCGTCCGCGGCGGGGGCCGACCAGAACGAGTCGGGTGCTTTCGGCCGCTTCTTCGACGGCCCGCCGCCGGCGTCGGTCGCGACCGCCTGGCAGATCAACGGCGGCGCGGCCCTGATCCAGGCTGCCGCCGCCCTCGACCCGCACGGCGCCCCGGCCGACCCAGGATTCTGGCGGCGCGGGAAATTCGTCGATGACAACCGCCGCCTGGACGATACCGAGGTCAGGATCAGCTTTACCGGCCAGGCGATCGCCATCATGGGCTCGATCGGCGCAGTGTGCTGCGTAACCGGCCACGCCCGGGTGTTCGTCGACGGTACTGAGACATTCAATCGCACCGGGATCTGGCAGAACATGACAAGCCCTTCCGTACAGCAACCAAACCAGGCGCTGTTCGCCTGGCGCTGGCCTACGCCAGGCCCGCACACGGTCACAATCAGGCCTGGCATCCCCGATGACTATGAAGGCGGGTCGTTCTTCCAGATGACCGGCTACCTGGTGGTGCGGTAGGCCGGCTAGCTGCCTGTGCCCGGCTCTGCCTGGGGAGCGCGGTGATCAGCCGGCGGTGGCGCGGACGGTGCTGGTTGCGGCCGTTGCTGGTGACCGAGCGCGACGGCACTGATTACCAGACAGGCGAACGCCGCGATCTGGAGCACGGCAAAGCCGCCGGACGGCAGCCTTTCCCCGAAGAGCACGAACCCGGCGACGATCGGGACCGCGTTGGTCACCAAGGTCGCCATGCCGGCCGCGGTCAGCGCATCACCTCGCTGGTACGCGGCCTGCAAAACGCTGGTGCCTGTGCCATACGCGATGATGAGCGGGACGAGCGCAAGCAGCCACGGCCCGCCGTACCCGATGAGCTTCGCCGAGACGTC
>DASWGE010000308.1:0-7391 GCA_036393895.1 Streptosporangiaceae bacterium
CCGCTGCAGCGGGCAAATCCCGTGCTGTCAGTGCGTCCGAAACGTATCACGGGCCACGCAGCCGGCGGTGTGCGGCTGCTCGTGAAAGATATCACAAGCTCTCCGGCGTTGGCCTCACCAGGTTACCGAACGTGACGAATGTAGCCGATGTGACCGCGCCAGCCTGCAGGGATTCACGGGATGAAGTTGCTAGGAGCGCGCAACACCGGTTCGTCTGTACGCGTGCCGGATTCGGCCGGCTCGTGCTCGGCGTGTCCCGGCGCGTGCTCCGCCGTCTGCTCAGCCCGCCCGAGCAGGCGGTCAGCGGCCGGTGGCCAGCCGTTGGCCTCCGGCTGAGTCCTCTGCCACCAGCGCAGCTTCGGGATCGACAGCATCGCGAGCGCAAGCACGGCGGCCAGGGTCGTCCAGATCAGCACGGCCAGGGGCACCGTCACGATCGACAGGCCCACCACAGCGCCGGCGAACAGCGCCGCCCACGCATACAGGATCAGCACGCTCGACCGGTGCGAGTGGCCGATCTCCAGCATCATTATGTGGTGCAGGTGCTTGCGGTCAGCAGCGAAGGGCGACAGGCCTGCCCGCGTCCGCCTGATCACAGCGCGCAGCATGTCGACGTACGGGATGACGAGAACGGCGGCGGGCAGCAGCAGCGGCAAGATTTCCGCGTACCTGTTCGCCTGGTAGCTCAGGGTGGTGAAGTCGAGCGAGTTGATCGCCCAGATCGGCACGTACGCGAGCAGCAGTCCGAGCAGCATCGACCCGGTGTCGCCCATAAAGATCCTGGCCGGGTAGAAGTTGTGCGGCAGGAATCCCAGGCATGCCCCGGCCAGCAGGATGGAGGCCAGCGCGGGCACGGCTTCAGCCGACAGGCCGACGACCTTGGCCAGCGAGTAGTAGTAAATGAAGAACGAACTCGCGGCGATGCACACGATCCCTGCCGCCAGCCCGTCGAGCCCGTCGATGAAGTTGACCGCGTTGATCGTCGCGACCACCACCAGGATGGTCAGCACGACAGACTCGTTCTGGGTCAGAGCGAACAGGCCGTTGTGCGGCTCGGGGAAGTAGGTCAGCCTCGCGCCGCTAGCGAACAGGATCGCGGCCGCGGCGATCTGGCCGGCCAGCTTGCCGATCGCACCGATCCCCCACCGGTCATCGACGATCCCGATGAGCACGATCAGGCCGCCCGCTCCGAGCAGGCCAACGACAAGCCCGGTGCCATGGAAGGTATCGCGCAGCGGGACGAGGCGGCTGGCCACCAGCAGGCCGGCCACTACCCCTAGATACATGGCGATCCCGCCCATCCGCGGGATGGAGGCGGCGTGCACGTCGCGATCCCGGGCCGGGATGACTGCCTTGAACCTGATCGCCGCCAGGCGCACAAGCGGCGTCAAGAGGTAGGTGACCGCCACCACGACGAGCAGCGTCAGGCCGTACTCGCGCAACGCGCTCACCAGGTCCGGAGATCGGAAGACATCGGATCAACTGTATGGCACCTGCGGCGTCGCCGAAGTCCGGCTGCCCAGTTCAGTCCGGTCCCATGGCCACGGCCGCGACCTCGCGCAGCCGCCCGATCGAGACGGCACCGCCGCGCAGCAACCGCGGCATGTCACCGGTCAGGTCGACGATCGTGGACGGTATGTCGGTCTCGCACTGCCCGCCGTCGAGATAGACCTCGACAGCGTCACCGAATTGCTCGCGGGCATCAGCCGCGGTCATGGCCGGGGGGTGGCCGGTCACGTTCGCACTGCTCACCGCCATCGGCCCGGTCTCTGCCAGCAGCGCGAGAGCCACGGGGTGCTGCGGCATCCGCACGGCTACCGTCCCCTTGCTTTCGCCGAGATCCCATTTCAGGGACCGGCTGGCGCGGCAGACAACGGTAAGGCCGCCCGGCCAGAACTCGTCGATCAGCTCCTGGCCGTACGGGCCCAGGTCCTCCACCAGCGCGCCGGCCGCCCGCACGGACCCGACCAGCACCGGCGGCGGCATGTCTCTGTCGCGTCCCTTCGCGGCCAGCAGGCTCTGCACGGCCGAGGGCCGGAAGGCATCGGCGCCGATCCCGTAAACCGTGTCGGTCGGCAGCACGACGAGCGCGCCCTTGAGCACGGCTGCGGTGGCCGCGGCGAGACCGGCGGCCCGCTGCGTCTCGTCGGCGCACTCGAATATGTCACTCATGGCCGATTATCCTTCCACGGCGGTGGCCGCCATAGGCACCGCCCGGCCCGCGGGCCGGGCCGACCGGCTGATCATGGCATGACTGCGGTGACAAACCGGTCAAGCCCGGCGAGGTCGCTATGATTGCGGGTTTCCTTCCAGCCGTTCTCCTCGGCGAAAACCCAGTACACCGCCGCACCTTGCGGGGCGCCGTGCTCGACCGCAACCCGGCCGCCCGGCCGCAGCAGCCGGCCTGCGACCCGCTCGACAACGCGGATCGCGTCGAGGCCGTCGGCGCCGGAGTACAGCGCCGCAGACGGCTCGTACTCGCCGACCTCGGGCGGCACGAGGGCGCCGACCGGGATATACGGAGGGTTGCTGATCACCAGGTCCACCGCTCCGTCCAGGTCGCGCAGGGCGGAGCCGAAATCACCGTCATGCAGCCTCACTCGCCCGCTGGTGTGCGGCGCGGCTGCCGCGCAGCGCGCGATGTTCCGCTCGGTCCACGGCCTGGCGAGCGGGTCGCCCTCGACCGCATGGACTCGCGCCCCTGGCACTTCCTGCGCGATGGCGAGCGCGATCGCCCCCGAGCCGGTCCCCAGATCAGCGACAACGGGCTCGGCGACGTCCATCTCGGTCAGCCGGTCGATCGCCCAGCCCGTCATGACCTCGGTCTCAGGCCGGGGCACGAACACGCCGGGCCCGACTTCAAGCTCGACGTACCGGAAGTAGGCGGTGCCGGTGATGTGCTGCATCGGCTCACGGGCCGCACGCCGCGCGACGTCGTCCCAGAACCTGGGGTTGAAGTCGGCGTCGGCCACCAGGTTGAGCGCGCTCCTGGGCACGCCGTGCCGGTGCGCCGCCATGAGCTCCGCGTCAGCGCGCGGGGACTCGACGCCCGCCTCTGCCAGCCGCGACACCGCGACGGCGATTTCGGTCATCAGCAGGCTCATCGGGCGGCGTTCAAGCTCACCGCGGCGGTGTTCAAGCTCACCGGGCGGCAGACATCTTGTCGGCACGGTCGGCATCGGTCAGGGCGGAGATGACTGCGTCCAGGTCGCCGTCGAGCACCTGATCAAGGTTGTACGCCTTGAAACCGACCCGGTGGTCGGAGATCCGGTTCTCCGGGTAGTTGTAGGTCCTGACCCGCTGCGACCTGTCCACTGTCGCGACCTGACTGCGGCGCTCGGCCGAGGCCTGCGCGTCGGCTTGGTCCTGGGCCGCGGCCAGCAGCCTGGAGCGCAGGATGCGCAGCGCCGCCTCTTTGTTCTGCAGCTGGCTCTTCTCGTTCTGGCAGGACACAACGATGCCACTGGGCAGGTGCGTGATCCGTACCGCGGAGTCCGTGGTATTAACGCTCTGGCCGCCTGGCCCGGACGAGCGGAAAACGTCGATCCGCAGGTCATTCGGGTCGATGCTGATCTCAACCGGATCGGCCTCCGGCATGACCATGACGCCGGCGGCTGAGGTGTGGATCCGGCCCTGAGACTCAGTGACCGGGACGCGCTGCACCCGGTGCACGCCGCCCTCGTATTTGAGCAGCGACCAGGCGCCGTCGGGCGTTCCGGCGAGGCTGCCACGGCCCGCCGCCTTGACCGCGACGGTCACATCCTTGTAGCCGCCGAGCCCGGTGCCGGTGGCGTCGAGCATCTCGGTCCTCCAGCCCTGCCGCTCGGCGTACCGGAGGTACATCCGCAGCAGGTCGGCGGCGAACAGCGCCGATTCCTCGCCGCCCTCGCCCGCCTTGATCTCCAGGATCACGTCCTTAGAGTCAAGGGCATCACGCGGCACCAGCAGGTGCTCGAGCCGCTGCTCGAGCTCTTCCTTGCGGCGGCCAAGCTGGTCCGCTTCCGCAGCGAACGACTGGTCCTCGCCAGCCAGTTCGACGGCGGCGGCCTGGTCGCCGCTCACCTGCCGCCACTGGGAGTACGCCTGCACGATCGGGGTGAGCTCGCTGTACCGCCTGCCCAGCGCCCTGGCCTTGTCCTGATCGGCGTGCACCGCGGGATCAGCCAGGTCACGCTCGAGCTGCGCGTGCTCGGCCGCGAGGTCGGCAAGCCGTTCTAGCACTGCTTACCTCCTCGGGAACTGTCGCAGCGAGCCCGGACCAAAGCCCGGGGCTCGCAGCTCTGATGGCCGGCCAGGCCGGCGGCGTGGGCGGGCTAGCTTGGCTACTTGCCCTGCTTGCCGAACCTGCGCTCGAACCTGGCCACCCGGCCACCGGTGTCGAGAATCTTCTGCTTGCCCGTGTAGAACGGGTGGCAGCTGGAGCAGACATCGGCGTGAATCTGGCCGTTCTTCGCCGTGCTGTGGGTCGTAAAAGTGTTCCCGCACGTGCAAGTGACCTGAGTCACCACGTAGTCGGGATGAATGTCGCGCTTCATGAATTCTCCTGGTTCCGTCGGTCGCCGGGTCGCCGCGCGGCGCGAGCGCCGAGGGGCGTGAACCGGTACCGCACTTGTCGGCACACCAGTGTGCCACAAGGTCAACAGGCTGGCAGGCCCGCAGATTCCCGCTGGCACAAGGCCTCGAACGGGCGCAGAGCATGCCGCGGCTGGAAACCGTCAGCTAGGAGGCCACCGTGGTCTTCTGGACGTGCAGCAGGAACTCGGCGTTGCTCTTGGTCTCCTTCATCCGCTCCATCAGAACCTCGAGCGCCTGCTGCGGCTCGAGCGCGTGCAGCACGCGGCGGAGCTGCCAGACGATCTTGAGCTCCTCAGGCGTCATCAGCAGCTCTTCCTTGCGGGTGCCCGACGAGTCCACGTCGATGGCCGGGAAGATCCGCTTATCGGCCAGCTCGCGGCGGAGCCGCAGCTCCATGTTGCCGGTGCCCTTGAACTCCTCGAAGATGACCTCGTCCGCTCGCGAGCCGGTCTCGATGAGGGCGGTCGCCAGGATCGTGATCGACCCGCCGTGCTCGATATTGCGTGCCGCGCCGAAGAACCGCTTCGGCGGGTAGAGCGCGGTCGAGTCCACGCCGCCGGACATGATCCGCCCGCTGGCCGGCGCCGACAGGTTGTAAGCCCGCCCGAGCCGAGTGATCGAGTCCAGCAGCACTACGACGTCGTGGCCCATTTCGGCCAGTCGCTTGGCCCGCTCGATCGCAAGCTCGGCGACCATCGTGTGGTCCTCTGATGGCCGGTCGAAGGTCGAGTAAATCACCTCGCCCTTGACCGAGCGCTGCATATCGGTGACTTCCTCAGGACGCTCGTCCACGAGGACAACCATGAGGTGGCACTCGGGGTTGTTCTTGGTAATCGCGTTAGCGATCGCCTGCATGATCAGGGTCTTGCCCGCCTTGGACGGCGACACGATCAGGCCGCGCTGGCCCTTGCCGATCGGGGCGATCAGGTCAATGATCCTGGTCGTCATGATGGTCGGTTCGGTCTCCAGGCGGAGCCGCTGCTGCGGGTAGAGCGGGACGAGCTTGGAGAACTCGGCACGGCCTAGCGACTCTTGCGGGTCCAGCCCGTTGATCTTGTCCAGGCGGACCAGGGCGTTGAACTTCTCCCGCCGCTCGCCGTCACGTGGCTGGCGGATCGCGCCCTCGATGACGTCGCCCTTGCGCAGGCCGTGCCTGCGCACCTGGGACAGCGAGACGTAGACGTCGTTGGCGCCAGGCAGGTAGCCGGTCGTCCGCACGAAACCGTAGTTGTCGAGCACGTCGAGTATCCCGGCGATCGGGATGAGCACGTCGTCCTCGGTGATCACCGGCTCGGACTCGCCGCCGCCGCGCTCGCGGCGCCGGTTGGTGCCCTGGTTGCGGTTGCGGAACCGGTCACGGTCCCTGCTGCGCCGACTCTGGCCGTCGCGGTCGTCATCACGCCCGCCGGTGTCCCGGCCGCCGTTGTCGCGGTACCCCTGCTGGTCCCCGCGGCCCTGCTGGTCCCCGCGGCCCTGCTGGCCCGAGTCGCGCTGCTGCTCGCCGCGCCCGCCATCGCGGACCTGGTCGGTACCGCCCTCAGCGGCCGCCCTTCCCTGGTCATCGCGGCGGCCATTGCCGCCACGCCCGCGCCGGTCACCCCGCTGGCCATCGCGGCGCGAACCTGCGTCGCCGCGCCTGGCCGCCCCGGAGGCGCCATCCTGGCCCTGGCCATCCTGACCGCCGTTCTGTTCGCCCTCGTCCCGGCCGGTCTCCTGTCCGGCCGCGTCGCGGGCGCTGAAGTCCCGGTCCGCCACGCCGGTGAGGTCGGCTCCGCTGGCGGTCTCTCCGCTGAGGGGAGTCGCTCCGCCAGCTGGTACGCCGGCCGGCACGCCCGGAACGGGCTGTGTGGCCTGCGGCATGTTTGACTCACCGCCCGGGGCGTGAGGTGCCTGCCCAGTCTCCTGACCGGCGGCGGGCGAAGCCACGCCTAGACCTGTCGAGTCCGCACTGACCATACTGAGCTGCCCTGATCCTTCTGATTCCATGGCGTCCTGCTCAAAGGGGCGGTTGGCGCCGGCTCCCGCAGGCGCGCTCCGCTTGACTGAGTTTCCACTTGATTTGCTTTGATTGGCCCCGTCGGCGATCGAGGCGACGACAGGTTCGGCCGCTACTGGCGCCGAGCCACGATCTGCACCGCTGACCTCGACGTCGCGGGCACGCCGCGCTTCTTCGATCGCGGCGATTAGCTGTCCCTTGCGCATCCGGCCGGTGCCGGTGATGCGGAGCGATTGCGCGAGTCGCTGCAACTCAGGCAGCAGCATCGCTGACAAGCGCTGGGCCCCGCCGCCGGCCACGTGCGCCTCGTCGGAGGGAGTACTGCCAGGCCAGGAGCGTACGGCGCCGGTCTGTTCGGCGGAAGACCCTACCGCACCAGACACATGGCGAGAAACTTCTGTCACGTCGTGCGTGACACCGTCATCCTTCGACAGCGGCTCCGCCGAGTCTGGGTACAGGTTGGTCGTTTCGGTCACAAGGGGTCCTTCCAAGATATGAGGTCACCGGCCAGCCACCGGTTGCCGTTCAGCGCCATGCGAGTTCCGCTGCCGCCCTGATCGGCCTGGCCGGTCATTGTGCAATCCGCCATCTCGCCTGCCCGCCTGGGTGTCGTCGGCAGCCGCGAGTATGCGCGGCGCCGGCGATGAGCCAGACGCGGACTTCGAATGTCTCCTGACAGATGGATGTCACCGAGAGCAACCCGCCGCCGCGTGCTGCGGGGTTGGACTGACGGGATGCGGATACGCACATCGCCCCGGGACGGAGCGCCTGGTGCCTCGCACAGTCTAACACCAACAGCGGTCACGGCATTCCTTCTAGG
>DASWGE010000309.1:0-6935 GCA_036393895.1 Streptosporangiaceae bacterium
ACCGATCCGCTGTATGCGATGGAATGGGTGACGCTGTACGCGCTCGCGGTCAACGAGCAGAACGCCGCAGGCGGCCGGGTAGTAACGGCACCGACTAATGGCGCGGCCGGCATCATCCCCGCGGTGCTGCACTACTACACCAGGTTCGTGCCGGGCGCCAGCGATGACGGCGTCATCGCTTTCCTGCTGACGGCGGCCGCGATCGGTGTCCTGTTCAAGGAGAACGCGTCTATCTCCGGTGCTGAGGTCGGCTGCCAGGGCGAGGTCGGCTCCGCCGGCTCGATGCCCGCTGCCGGGCTGGCTGAGGTGCTCGGCGGCACCCCTGAGCAGGTCGAGAACGCTGCCGAGATCGGCCTTGAGCACAATCTGGGGCTGACCTGCGATCCAGTCGGCGGCCTCGTCCAGATCCCGTGCATCGAGCGGAACGCGAACGCTTCGGTGAAGGCGATAACGGCGGCACGGATGGCGATCAGGGGTGACGGCGAGCACCACGTGTCGCTCGACAAGGCGATCAAGACGATGCGCGAGACCGGTGCGGACATGAAGGAAAAGTACAAAGAGACCTCGCGCGGCGGCCTGGCGCTGAATGTCGTGGAGTGCTGAACAAGCGACTTTTGCCAAGCCGCTTTCTCTGCATGCGGGGGCGCTGGCCGCGGCACCGCGCGAGCGTGTTAGTTGCGGCTGGTCGGCACGTTGCTAGTCCTGGGGCCGGGGTCGCGGCCGGCTCCCTGCCGCGGCCCAAGAACCTTCGCCGTGTCGTGACCGTCTACCTGGCCGGCGTGCAGGTGCTGCAGGTCGCCGAGCCTACGCTGACGTCAACCGTCCGGCTGGCCTTTACGGCAGGAACCGGAGCGGTTACCGAACTGCACCTGATCCGCACCGTGTCCATCTCCGCGTCCGGCTAGCACACGGCCTCATGGTGCCGGAGTGCTCCGGACGAGCGGGCGACCGGCCGGCGGGGTAGGCTGTGGCGGGCCCGGCTTGAATGCCGGGGCCATGCGGGACTAAAGAATCGCCCCTACGGGTTAGGATTCTTGTCCGCGGCGGAGTAGCTCAGTCAGGCAGAGCAAGCGGCTCATAATCGCTGTGTCGCCGGTTCAAGTCCGGCCTCCGCTACGAACACCGGGGAAACGCAGGTCCCGCGGCTTTTGCTGCGGCCGTCCTGCCAGTTACCCTTAGCCCACACCCCAACAGGAGAAAGGCACTCCACCGTGGCTGCGACCGACATCAGGCCCAAGATCACCCTGGCCTGTCAGGAGTGCAAGCACCGCAACTACATCACCAGGAAGAACCGGCGCAACGACCCGGACAGGCTCGAGCTCAGCAAGTACTGCCCGTTCTGCCGCAAGCATCAGCCGCACCGCGAAACGCGCTAGCATCCCGCGCCTGGCAGACGTGATCGTTTCTCTAGGCTGGAGCGAGCTTGGCCATCAACCCCGACTTCCTCGGCAAGACCTTCCCGCCCGGACCGGCCTACGAGATCAGCCGGGTCAAGCTGGCCGAATTCGCCGATGCGATCGGTGACCCGAATCCGGTCTACCGCGATCGGTCGGCCGCCGTGGAGGCAGGGTTTCCTGACGTAATCGCGCCGCCAACGTTTCCGTTCGTGATCAGCATCGCGAGCAGCGCGCGTGCGCTGGCCGATCCCGGCCTGAACCTCAACTACGCGATGGTGGTGCACGGCGAGCAGCGGTTCAGCTACGTCAGGCCGCTGCACGCTGGAGACGTGGTGACGGCGCAGGTCACGATCTCCGACATCAGGGAGGTCGGCCGCAACTCGACGATGACGACGACCACGCAGATCAGCACGGTAGACGGCGAGCACGTGTGCACCACGTACTCGACCCTCGTCGAGCGGGGAGGCGCCCAGTGAAGGGGGATGGGGAGGTGGGTGGGGATCAGGTCAGCTACGACGACGTCGAGGTCGGCACCGACCTGGCTGCGGTCAGCTATCCGGCCACCAGGCTGAGCCTGGTGAAGTACTGCGGCGCTTCTGGCGACTTCAACGTCATCCACTGGAACGAGCGCATCGCCAGGGCGGTCGGGCTGCCGGATGTCATCGCGCACGGCATGTTCACGATGGCGCAGGCAGGCCGTTTCGTGACCGACTGGGCCGGGCCGAAGGCCACCGTCGTGGACTTTGGCGTGCGATTCTCCTCGCCTGTGGTGGTGCCGGACGACGATGTCGGGGCCGCCATCACCGTGAGCGGGCAGGTCGAGGAGAAGCTGGACGGCAACCGGGTCGCGCTGGCGCTGACCGCTCGGTCGGCGGAGACGAAGGTGCTGACCAGGGCCCGCGCCGTCGTCCGTCTGCCCTAGCCCCGCGATCGTCAACTGGACCCGTAGGCTCATCTGGTGCTCATGATCAGCGAGCAGGTTCCCCTGTCGGGCATGACGACGCTGCAGGTGGGCGGGCCTGCGGCGCGGTTTGCCGAAGCGCGGACGGCCGAGGAGCTCGTCGAGGCGGTGCTGGCCGCCGACAACGCCGGCGAGCCGCTGCTCGTGCTCGGTGGAGGCAGCAACCTGGTCGTGTCCGACGACGGCTTTCCTGGCGCGGTGCTGCGGGTGGCGACCACCGGCGTAGCCGCGCGGGGGGCAGACGACCGGGTCCTGGTCACCGTCGCCGCCGGCGAGCACTGGGACCGGCTCGTCGAGTGGTCCGTCGCCGAAAAGCTCGCCGGGCTGGAGTGCCTGGCAGGCATCCCTGGGCTGGCCGGCGCCACCCCGATCCAGAACGTGGGCGCATACGGCCAGGAGGTCGCGGCAACGATCATCGTGGTCACGGTGCTCGACCGGGCCGACGGCTCGGTCAGCTATCTGGCCCGCGACGAGTGCCGCTTCGGCTACCGGACCAGCCGGTTCAAGCGGACCGCCCTGCCGCGGGCCATGCCCCCCGGCCCGGGTCAGGGGCCGCCCGGACCCGGGCCTACGGGCAGGTACGTCGTGCTCAATGTCACGTTCGCGCTCGAGCGCGACCCGATGTCGGTCCCA
Organism: Streptosporangiaceae bacterium; assembly: GCA_036393895.1. GTDB lineage: Bacteria > Actinomycetota > Actinomycetes > Streptosporangiales > Streptosporangiaceae > Chersky-822. The sequence continues at coordinate 2,992 of DASWGE010000309.1, forward strand.
GTGAGATATGCCGAGCTCGCGGCGATGCTGGGAGTGGCGACCGGGGACCGGGCGCCGCTGGCCGACGTCAGGGACGCTGTGCTGGAGCTGCGCCGCGGCAAGGGCATGGTGCTCGACCCCGCCGACCCCGACACCGCGAGTGCCGGGTCGTTCTTCACAAACCCCGTTCTGGGCACCGGCGAGCTGGCCAGGCTGGAGCGCGTCGTAGCCGTCCGCTGCCCGGGGACCCGCGTGCCTACCTTTCCTGTCGCGGCCGAGCTCGGCCAAGGCGGGGATTCCGGTCGCGGCCTGGTCAAGGTGCCAGCGGCCTGGCTGATCGAGCAGGCAGGATTCGACAAGGGCTATCCAGGCCGGGGAGCGGCCAGGATCTCCTCGAAGCACACGCTGGCGCTGACCAACGCCGGCGGGGCGACTGCCGCCGACCTGATCGGCCTGGCGCATGAGATCGCGGCTGGCGTGCGTTCGGCGTTCGGAATCGAGCTGGCTCACGAGCCGGTGCTCGTCGGCCTGGAGCTCTAGCGGCCGGCTCCCGGGCTAGCGGGCCGCAGGCCGCGGCACTGTCAGCGGGCGGCTGGCCGGGGTACCTTCAGCCGGGTCAGGTTCGGCCAGCCAGGAGTCAATGCCGGACAGCAGCCTGGCCCTGACGGCGGGCGGTGCCGCCGATCCTCGCACGGACATCCTCGCCAGATCCGCCAGGCGATCGTCGGCCAGCCCGTGCGCGCCCCTGGCTAGCTCGTATTGCGCGGTCAACCGCGACCCGAACAGCAGCGGATCGTCGGCGCCGAGGGCAACCTTGACGCCGGCGTCGAGCAGGCGGGTCAGCGGCACCTCAGCTGGCGTCGCTGCCACTCCGAGCGCGACGTTCGACGCGGGGCAGACCTCCAGCGTTGTCTGCCGCTCCGCAATCCGGCGGACGAGGGCAGCCTCACCGGCGGCCGCCACGCCATGCCCGATCCGGTCGGCGTTCAGCTCGTCGAGGCAGCCGCGGACGCTCTCCGGGCCTGCCAGCTCGCCCCCGTGCGGCACGGCGAGCAAGCCCGCCCTGGCCGCGATCCTGAACGCGGCGGCGAAGTCGGCTGGCCGGCCGCGGCGCTCGTCGCTGGACAGGCCGAAGCCCGTCACGCCGCGCCCGGCGTGCCTGGCAGCCAGGCGCGCGGCGGTCCTGGCGTCGAGCGGATGCCTCGTCCTGTTCGCCGCGATGATCACGCCGATGCCGACGCCAGCCGCGCTGGCAGCCTCGGCGGTCGCGTCGAGAACCAGCTCGACGAACGCCGTCAGCCCGCCGAACCTGGCCGCGTAGCCGGATGGATCTACCTGGTACTCGAGCCAGCCCGAGCCTTCTGCCCGCTCGTCCTGTGCCATCTCGGTCACCAGACGGCGCAGGTCGGCTTCGGTCCGCAGGACCGCCCTGGCGCAGTCGTAGAGGCGCTGGAACCTGAACCACCCGCGCTCGTCGGTGCCGCGCAGCCTGGGCGGCCACTCGCTCCCGAACGCGTCCGGCAGCGTGATCCCGTGCAGGTCGGCAAGCTCGATCAGCGTGGCGCGGCGCATTGCGCCGATGAAGTGCAGATGCAGGTGCGCCTTGGGAAGCAGGTCAAGCCGGCGTGCCATCCGCCTAGTCCGCCGCCGGGCAGCCGTCAGCGGGCCTGAGAAAGGAAGTCGCCGAGCCTGGTCAGGCCGACCTCGAGGTCCGCATCGGCCAGGGCGGCCGACAGCCGGAAGTAGCCCGGCGCCCCGAACGCCTCGCCAGGAACGACGGCCACCTCGGCCTCGGCGAGCACGACCTCGGCGAGCTCGGCAGAGGTCGTGATCTGTCGGCCGGCCAGTTCCTTGCCGAGCACGCCCTTGACGCTCGGGAAGCAGTAGAACGCTCCCTCTGGCAGCGGGCAGATGACCCCAGGGATCTTGTTCAGCATGATGGTCATGAGCTCTCTGCGGCGGTCGAAGGCCTCGCGCATCCGTTCGACCGCGGACAGGTCGCCGGAGACCGCGGCTAGCGCCGCCGCCTGCGCGACGTTGCACACGTTCGAGGTGGCGTGCGACTGCAGGTTCGTCGCCGCCTTGATCACGTCCTGCGGCCCGATCATCCAGCCGACGCGCCAGCCGGTCATCGCGTAGGTCTTAGCGACGCCGTTCAGCACGACGCAGCGATCGGCCAGATCAGGAGCGGACACGGAAATCGAGGCGAACCTGGCTTGTCCGTAGACCAGGTGCTCGTAGATCTCGTCGGTGACCACCCAGAGCCCGCGGCCGGCCGCCCACCGGCCGATCTCCGCTACCAGTTCAGGCCGGTAAACCGCGCCGGTCGGGTTCGACGGCGAGACGAAGACCAGCATCTTGGTCTGGTCGGTGCAATGCGCTTCGAGCCTCTCGACCGTGGTCAGGTAGCCCGAGCTCTCGTCGGTCCGCACCGGTACGGTCACGCCGCCCGCCAGCGCGATTACCTCGGGGTAGGTCGTCCAGTACGGCGTCGGCAGCAAGACCTCGTCGCCGGGGTCAAGCAGCGCGGCGAACGCCTGGTAGACGGCCTGCTTGCCGCCGTTGGTGACCAGTACCTGGCTCGGCTGCACGGCGAGGCCGGAGTCACGGGCCGTCTTGGTGGCGATGGCCTCCCGCAGCTCGGGCAGTCCCGCGGTGGGGGAGTACTTGTGGAAGCGCGGGTTCGCGCAGGCGCGCTGGGCCGCCTCGACGATGTAGTCAGGCGTCGGGAAGTCAGGCTCGCCGGCGCCGAAGCCGATGACCGGCCGGCCGGCGGCCTGCATCGCCTTGGCCTTGCCGTCGACTGCCAGCGTCGCCGACTCGGCGATGGCGGATATGCGTGCGGAAACTCTGGGCTTGCTCGGTGCCATAGCTAGCATCTTTTCACCCCGGCCGGCCAGGTGGACATTATGCTGCGCGGTTCGACGCGGGGGGCGCCGGCAACGTACACTTCAACATCTGGTGGTTCTCCGTCAGGCTGCGCAAGCGTGCCTGCGGTTCCACGCAGAGGGCAGTAGCTCAATTGGCTAGAGTCCCGGTCTCCAAAACCGGCGGTTGGGGGTTCGAGTCCCTCCTGCCCTGCGAGTTGGCCCGTAACCCGCGGGCCCCGCACCGGCGCGAGCCGGCCGTTTGACCAGCGCTACAGGTGAGGACATGGCGACTCAGGTACGTGGCCCGCAGGCCAGCAGGCCGGTTAAGTCCGGGGGTTCGGCGAAGCCGGAGCGGACGAGCCCGGTCGTCTTCGTGCGGGAGGTCAGGGCCGAACTCAGGAAGGTGATCTGGCCGACCCGCAAGGAACTGATCACCTATACCACGGTCGCAGTCATCTTTATCCTGATCATGGTGGGGATCGTCACCGGCGTGGATACCGTCCTCACGAGGCTGGTGTTCGCCGTCTTCGGTCGCTGATGGCTGAAGGGCTGAGTCGTAACCGTGCGCTAAGCGTGGCAGCATGATCACGGGAGGTTAATCCCTCTCGGTCCGCTCGCGGGGGGACATCGGCCAGGACGAGAGCGCAAAGGCCTGCGCGCGCGGAAGCCGCGCAGGAAGCAGCAGAGAGAAAGAGTAATCGTGTCCGACTCCGAACAGGTCGGCAGGCCGCTGGCCGGGCCTGACGACGAATACCAGGCCGACGTGCTCGGCGAGCCAACCGCGGTCGCGGACGGCTCAGCCGACGACGCCGGTGTGGCGCGGGACGCTGCGGAAGCCGCGGAGGCCCAGCAAGCGCAGGAGGCTGAGCAAGCCCAGGAGACCCAGCAAGCCGAGGAGGCCGAGGAGGCCGAGGAAGCGGATCCGGTCGCCGCGTTCGAGGCAGAGCTTCGGCAGCTGCCAGGTGAGTGGTACGTCGTGCACTCCTACGCCGGATACGAGAACCGGGTCAGGGCCAACCTGGAGAGCCGCACCCAGTCGCTGAACATGGAGGACTACATCTTCCAGATCGAGGTCCCCACGCATGAGGTGATCGA
>DASWGE010000310.1:0-7557 GCA_036393895.1 Streptosporangiaceae bacterium
GTGCACAGCGCCGACGAACCTGACGCCGTCGTGCTCGAGCACCCCGCGCAGGTAATCGGCGATGGACTTGATCGACTTGTGGTCCGGCGCCACGCCGTAGCGGACCAGGCCGTAGGGCGTGGGCAGCCGGTCAAGGACGTCAACCCGCACGGCCTGCGGCGGGTCGAGGGCGGCACCCTGCTTGATCAGGGCCTCGGCGGTGTACAGGCCGGCCGGCCCCGAGCCGACGACGGCGACGTTGAGGCTCTTCATGGACGCGATTCTGCACCTTCCTGGCTGGCCGGCGGCCGCGCACCCGGCAGCCCCCTCGCCAGGATAGCTGTCAGGATACGTAGAACTCGTTGCCCTCGGGGTCGGTCATGGTCACCCACCAGTGCGGTCCTTGGGACGCTTTGTGCGCGTATGTCGCCCCGCGTTTAGTCAACGTCGCCACCTCGGCCTCGACGTTCTCCTGGCCGACCCTCAGGTCTAGATGCATCCGGTTTTTGACCGTCTTCGGCTCAGGGACCAGCTGGAACAGGATCCGCGGCCTGGTGCCGCCGGTGAGCTCGTCCGGATGCCTGATCGCCGCGCCGGTGCGCCAGACCAGCGTGCCGTTGCGGGTGATCGTCTCCTCGTCTGTGGCGTAGCCCGCCGCGATCATCTTGCAGATGAAAGCTTCGTCGGACGGCTCCACACCCAGCCGAGCGTCTCCGCCCACCAGTCGGCGAGCACGTGCGGCTCGGCGGAGTCCACGGCGATCTGGAAGTCAAAGGGCATCGCTGTCGTGTCCTTTCGCTCGGTACAGGTCTCTGAGCGGGGCGATCTCCGCCCCGCGGCGATCGGCGCCGACTTCACCGTTCTGGCGCCGCCTGAGCTGATCAGCTACGTCCGCGATGTCGCTGGCCGCCTGCAACAGGTGGCGCAGCGGTCGGCCGAAGCCGCGGTCAGTCCCGCGGATCGGGAACCAGGTCCGCCGTGAGCCTGGCGACAGCCTCGGTGACGGCGCGCGCGAGCTGCTGTGACGTCAGGCCGGCCGCCGCGAGAACCTCCCCGCGCTCACCGTGCGCGAGGAAGCGCTGCGGCAGGCCGAACGTCCTGATCGGGGTCGCTATGTCGGCATCGCGCAGGTACCTCGCCACCGCGTCGCCGAAGCCGCCAGCAATGCCGTTATCTTCGACCGTGACCACCAGCCGGTGCCTGGCCGCGGCGTCCGCCAGAGCCTCGTCCAGCGGCTTGACCCAGCGGGGATCCACGACCGTCACGCCGATGCCCTGGCCGGTCAGCCGGTGTGCAACCTCGACGGCGAGCGCGGACATCGGGCCGGCGGCCGCCAGCAGCACGTCCTGGCCAGTCTCTTCGGCAGGTTCGGCGAGCAGGTCCATCCCGCCCAGCTTCCCGACGGCAGGAAGGTCATCGGCAACGCTGCCGCGCGGGAACCTGAGCGCGGTCGGACCGTCGCTGATGGCCACCGCCTCACGCAGCAGCTCGGTCAGCCTGGTGCCGTCGCGCGGCACCGCGACCCTGATGCCCGGCACGATCTGCAGCAACGAGCCGTCCCACATACCGTGATGGCTGGCGCCGTCGGGCCCGGTCACTCCGGCCCTGTCGAGCACGAACGTGACCGGCAGCCCGTGCATCGCCACGTCCATCAGCACCTGGTCGAAAGCCCTGTTCAAGAACGTCGCGTAGATCGCCACGACGGGGTGCATGCCGCCCATCGCCAGGCCTGCCGCGCTGGCGACGGCGTGCTGCTCGGCGATGCCGACGTCAAAGACCCGGTCCGGATACGCCTGCGCGAACTTCGCCAGGCCGGTCGGATGCAACATGGCGGCGGTGATGGCGACGACGTCCGGCCTGCGCGCGCCGATGTCGATCATCTCGTCGGCGAAGACGTGGGTCCAGCCGCGCCTGGCAGCCTTGGCTGGCTGCGCGGCCTTCGCGCGAGCCGGAGCCTGGGCTGATCGGTTCGCCGCCATCTCGCCGTTGACCTGGACTGGCGCACCCGGCTGCACCTGGTGCAGGCAGTCCTCGTCGTTCTCCTCGGCCAGGGCGTAACCGCGGCCTTTCTGCGTTATCACGTGCACGAGCACGGGACCGCCGAATTCCCTCGCGCGGCCGAGCGCGTGCTCGAGCGCCTGCTCGTCATGGCCGTCGATCGGGCCCAGGTACTTCAGCCCGAGGTCCTCGAACAGAACCTGCGGCTGCAGCACGTCCTTGAGGCCCTTCTTGATCCCGTGCAGCGTCTCGAACAGCGGCGGCCCGACCAGCGGGGTGTGCGAAAGGGTGGTCTTGACCAGGTCAAGGACCTGCTCGTAGCGCTGGGACACCCGGACAGAGGCGAGGTGGTCGGCAAGTCCGCCGATGGTCCGCTGGTAGGACCTGCCGTTGTCGTTGACCACGATGACGACCGGGCGGTCCTTGGCGCCAGCGATGTTGTTCAGCGCTTCCCAGGCCATGCCGCCGGTCAGCGCCCCGTCGCCGATCACGGCGACGACCCTGCGGCGCTTCTCGCCGCGCAGGTGCAGGGCCTTGGCCAGCCCGTCCGCGTAGGACAGGCTCGTCGAGGCGTGTGAGTTCTCGACCCAGTCGTGCTCGGACTCGGTCCGGCTCGGGTAGCCCGAGACGCCACCTTGCTGCCGGAGCCTGGCGAAGCCCGCCATCCGGCCGGTCAGCAGCTTGTGCACGTAGGACTGGTGGCCGGTGTCCCAGACGATCGGATCGGCCGGGGAGTCGAACACCCGGTGCAGGGCGATGGTCAGCTCGACGACGCCGAGGTTCGGGCCCAGGTGGCCGCCATTGCGCGACACGGCCTCGATCAAGAACTCCCTGATCTCGCTGGCAAGCACGGGCAGTTCGTCAGGGGTCAGCGCCTTGACATCTCGCGGACTCCAGATCGACTCGAGCAGTGTCATCTGGTGCGCTCCTCACGTCGCGGCTGCGCCGCTCCGGGCCGATCTTGCCAGGAGCGAACCCAACGAGTCTATTTCGCGCATGCTGCGGCGTCTGCCTGGGCTATGACGGATGCGTCAGCATGTGCGTTACCGGGCACCAGGGCCCCTGGCCCTCGTCCGCTGGCTAGTCTTCCCCCACCGGCCTTTCCACACCGGTCTTTCCGCACCGGCCTTTCCGCACTGGCCGCCGGCCGCCGGCCGAGCCACTGGAGGAAAATGTGATCAGCCGTCGTTACCTCGGCAGCACCTCCCGCCTGTCCAGCTGGATGCTGGCAGTCGCGCTCGCGGTCCCGGCTGCGAGCCCGCCGGCCTGGACGCTGCGGCTCGCCATCCACTACCTTCCGCCGGCTACCAACCACAGCCAGTACGACGTCGTGCTGGCCTGGCCTGGTCAGGCCTGGTTCCTCGGCGGCACCGACATCGGCGGCCACGGGAAGCCGAAGGCCGAGCGGATCAAGAACGGGATCCCCCGAGCCTTCCTCCTCCCGGCGCACGAGCACAGCTGGATCACGGCGGCCAGTGCCCCGGCGCCCACCGACATCTGGGCAGTTACCTTCCTCGGCGGCTACGTGCTGCACTGGAACGGCTCCCGCTGGCTCGCCGCACCGCGCGGCAACTGGAAGACGGGGACCCGCTTCACCGGCATTACCGCGGTCAGCCCGACCGACGTCTGGGTGTTTGGTACCCGCGGGCAGCGGTATCCCGGGGCGGGCACGTGGCACTTCAACGGCACCACCTGGACCAGGGTGACGGGGCCCGGCGGGGCGATCTTCCAGGCCAGCTCAGCCGCTAAATCAGACATCTGGGGCATCGGCAACGCGGGCAGCACCGGCAACGCCCTGCTGCACTTCGGCGGAAAGGCCTGGCGGCGGGTCCGTCCAGCGGCACTCGCGGGCTTTGCCTTTACCCACGTGCTCGCCCTGTCGCGGTCCAACGTCTGGGTAGCCGGCCGGGCCGGGGGGCGCCCGAAGCTCGGTCATTTTGACGGGCATAGCTGGCGGGCGCTGCGGATGCCGGGCCGGGTGGCGGCCACCGGAATGTGCCGTGACGGCAGAGGGGGCATGTGGGTGATCGCGAATACGGGCACCGCCCCGTCAGTCGTACGCGAGCGGTCGGCCGGCGGGACCTGGACGACGGCCATGGTCAGCGCCAACCCCGCCGACGAGGTCCTGGCCTGCGCGCTGGTTCCTGGCCCGCGAACCTGGGGCGCGGGCAAGGCGGCGGCGCCGCAGGGAAGCGCAGCCGCCGCCTACCGCACCCGCTGAGACTGGGCGACCCCGCTCGGACCGGCTAGCCTGGCGCCCGCCTGGCAGGCAGAGCGGCGAGGTCGCCTAGCGCCAAAGTGCAATTGCCCCTGCCGGAGTCGACCCGTTCGCGGCGATGGTTCTCGCCCGGCCGGCCAGCAGGCCCGCAATCAGCTGGCCGCCGCCCACGCCCAGCAGGACCAGGACCGGAATCGTCCAGCTACGCGTGGTCGAATGCAGGAACCCGATCAGCAGCGGCCCGGCGCTCGCGATCAGGTAGCCGGCTCCCTGGGCGAAGCCGGAGAGCGCGGCGGCCGTGTGCCCGTCCGCGGCCCGCGCGGTGAACAGGTACACGCTCAGGCCGAAGGCGCCGCCCTGGCCCAGCCCAAGCAGGCAGACGAAGAGGACAACCGTGGCGTTCGGCCCGAATGCACATCCGGCCAGTCCCGCCATGATCAAGATGACTGCAAAGGCCGCCAGAACTCGCTGGTCACGGAGCCGATGCGCGAGCACCGGGACGATCAGCCCGGTTACCATGTTGCCGACGTTCATCAGCGCCTGCAGGTTCCCTGCCGCGGCCGCGCCGATCCCGTGGTCCCTGAACATGGTCGGGAACCACGACAGCGTGGCGTAGTACGACAGGCTCTGCAGGCTCATGAAGGCCATTACCTGCCAGGCCAGAGCGAACCTGCCCATCGTGAGCACGCCGCGGCCCTCGCCCGGCACCGGCACCGTCCTGAATCTCAGCTGCGGCAGCCAGACGAGCGCAGCGGCCAGCGCGGGCAGCGCCCACATGCCGAGGGTCACCCGGACGGCCAGCCCGGACCCGCCCCAGGCCGAGCCGCTTGCAGCGGCGAAGACGGGCACGGCGATCGCCGCGCCGAGCACGGCCCCGGCGGTCAGCGTCATCAGGTACAGGCCGGTCAGCAGTCCGGCCAGGTCCGGCCTGCGGCGCTTGATCAGGCTCGGCAGCAGGACGTTCACCAGCGCGATCGCGCAACTCGCCAGCACCGTGCCGGGAAACAGCAGGACTCCTGGCGCTGCGGAGCGCAGCACGAGTCCCGCCACGAGCAGCACGAGAGCCAGGCCGAGCACCCGTTCCTCGCCCAGCTTCCTGGCGAGCATTGGGGCGGTGCCGGAGAACACGGCGAAGCTCAGCACAGGCACGGCCGCTAGCGCAGCCTGGGTGGCCGTTGACCACCCGGCCGCCGCCGACAACTCGGGATAGACCGGCGGCAGGCTGGTGATCGCCGCCCGCATGTTGAACGAGACCGCGAGGATGCCGCCTATCAGCAGCGCACCGCCGGCCGCGCCGGCCGCGGCGCCCGGCCCCGGCCTGGTCGCGACGTCCGGCCCGGTCGGACCCACCCGCCTGGTCAGCCGTTGGCTAGCAGCGACCGCAGCACGTACTGCATGATGCCGCCGTGCCGGTAGTAGTCAGCCTCGCCAGGCGTGTCGATCCGCACGATCGCCGTGAACTCCTTGCCGTCCGCGGTGACAGTGACCTCACGCGGAGTCTCGCCTGAGTTCATGGCCTCGATCCCGGTGATGTCGAATACCTCCTGGCCGGTGAGCCCGAGCGAGCTCGCGTTATCGCCAGACTTGAACTGCAGCGGCAGCACGCCCATGCCGATCAGGTTCGACCGGTGGATCCGCTCGAACGACTCGACCAGGACCGCGCGGACGCCGAGCAGCGCCGTTCCCTTGGCGGCCCAGTCACGCGATGAGCCTGACCCGTACTCCTTGCCGCCGAGCACGACAAGCGGCGTGCCTTCGCCCAGATAGGCGCGGGATGCGTCGTAGATCGAGGTCTGCGTCCCCTCGGGCAGCTTGACGGTCACGCCGCCCTCGGTGCCCGGGGCTAGCTGATTGCGCAGCCTGATGTTCGCGAACGTGCCACGGATCATCACCTCGTGGTTGCCGCGCCGCGAGCCGTATGAGTTGAAGTCACGCCGCTCGATCCCGTGGCTTGTCAAGTACTGCCCAGCCGGGCTGTTTGCCTTGATCGCGCCGGCCGGCGAGATGTGGTCGGTAGTCACCGAGTCGCCTAGCATCGCGAGCACCCGCGCGCCGTGGATGTCGGTCACCGGCGCCGGCTGGGCCGGCATGCCGTCGAAGTACGGCGGGCGCCGCACATAGGTCGAGGCCTCGTCCCAGGCGAACACCTCGCCCGCCGGCACATCGAGATCCTGCCACCGATCATCGCCGGAAAACACGTCCGCATAGTCACGACTGAACATTTCCGGCGCAACCGAGCCACGCACGACCTCTTCGATCTCTGCTGGAGACGGCCAGATGTCGGCCAGATAGACCGGCTTCTTGGCTGACCCGGTCCCGATGGGCTCGGTGGTCAGATCGATGTCCATGGTCCCGGCGAGGGCGTACGCGACCACGAGTGGCGGCGAGGCCAGGTAACTCATCTTGGTGTCCGGGTTGATCCGGCCCTCGAAGTTCCTGTTCCCCGACAGCACGGACACCACGGCGAGGTCCTTGTCCGCCACCGCGGCACTGATCGCCTCGGGCAGCGGGCCTGAGTTGCCGATGCAGGTAGTGCAGCCGTAGCCGACCAGGTTGAAGCCAAGCTTGTCCAGGTAAGGGGTGAGGCCAGCGCGCTCGTAGTAGTCCATGACAACCTTCGAGCCAGGGGCGAGCGTGGTCTTGACCCACGGCTTGCGGGCCAGGCCCGCCTCCACCGCCTTGCGCGCGAGCAAGGCCGCGCCCACCATCACAAACGGGTTCGAGGTGTTGGTGCAGGACGTGATCGCGGCAATCACCACGGATCCGTGGTCGACGCTGGTCTCGGTACCGTCGTCCAGGGTGACCGGCGTCGGCGCCGATGGCCGGCCTGGTGAGCCGATCGCGACCGGATCGGAGGCCGGGAAGGTGCCGTCGATGCCGTTGTCCAGGCTGGGCATGTGCGCATAGGAGCCGAGTGCGTCACGGAACGACTGCTTGGCGTCGGCCAGCGCGACCCGGTCCTGCGGCCGTTTCGGCCCGGCCAGCGACGGCACGATGGTGGACAGGTCAAGCTCGAACTGCTGGCTGTACCTGGCGCCGCCGACGGATGCTGGGTCGTACCAGAGGCCCTGCTCCTTGGCGTACGCCTCGACCAGGCTTATCTGCTCGGCGGGACGGCCGGTCAGCCGCAGGTAGGTCAGCGTCTCCTCGTCGATCGGGAAGATCGCGCAGGTGGAGCCGAACTCCGGGCTCATGTTGCCGATCGTGGCGCGGTTCGCCACCGGGACGGCGGCCACCCCCTCGCCGTGGAACTCCACGAACTTGCCGACCACGCCGTGGCGGCGGAGCAGCTCGGTGATCGTGAGGACCAAGTCGGTGGCGGTCGCGCCAGAGGGCAGCTCGCCCGTCAGCTTGAACCCGAC
>DASWGE010000311.1:0-2184 GCA_036393895.1 Streptosporangiaceae bacterium
CACCGGCGTGGGCTGGTCGCCACGTTCAACAGCGGTTTCCGCATCGCCTCCTCGGGCGGCGGCTTCTACCTGCACGGGCACGACGTCGGCCAGCTCGTCAAGGGCGCCGCCTCTGAGGTCTACCTCAAGAACGGCAACCTCCTGATCGGCCGGTGGGGAAGCGGCCCGCTGCGGATGGGACCCGACATAGCCGCGGTACGCCAGAACCTCCGCCCAATCGTGATCAACAGCCAGGTTCCCAAGACGGTCGACCAGAACGTCACGACTGCCTGGGGTGCCACATTGGGCGGTGGCTACAACGTCTGGCGGTCGGGTGTCGGCATCACCAGGGATAAAAGGATCATCTTCGTCTACGGTGACGCGCTGGACGTGCGCACGCTGGCCAACCTGCTCCAGCGGGCAGGGTGCGTGACGGCCATGGAGCTCGATATCAACCCGGACTGGATGTCATTCATGTACTATCTGGCGAAAAATCATCCAGCCAACCCAACCCCGGTCAACCTGCTGCGCGGTCAGATCCAGCCGCCTGACCGGTACTACTCAATCTCGAACCGAGACTTCACGGCGGTCTTCACCAAATGAGCGTCCCAACGCCGGCGGCACGGGTCACCGAGCCGCAGAGCGGGGTTCCCGCGCGCCTGTCGGGGCCGCTGCGGTGGCTCTGGGCCGCCGCGGCTAGCACTCGGCCGCGGCAATGGCCGAAGAACCTGCTTGTCTTCGCGGCACCGCTGGCCGGTGACACGTTCGGCCGCTCGTATGGTTTCTGGTACGCCCTACTGGCCGCAGGAGCCTTCATCGCCGGATCGGCGGCGGTGTATCTCGTCAATGACATCGTCGACGCCGAGCGTGACCGCGCGCACCCGTACAAGAGGTTCAGGCCGGTGGCGTCGGGCCAGCTGCCGGTGTCGCATGCCGTCGTACTGGCGGCCTGCCTTGTCATCGTCGCGCTTGGCTCGGGGCTGATGGTCGGCGAGCCGCTGCTCGCGGCTGTGGTCGCGGCCTACCTCGTGATCTCGTTCCTGTACTCGGCGGGGCTGAAGCACGTCCCGGTGGTCGAGCTAGCATGCGTGGCATCGGGATTCGTGCTCAGGGTCGTCGGCGGGGCCGCCGCGACACACGTCCCGCCGTCGGGCTGGTTCCTGCTCGTCTGCAGCCTCGGCGCGCTCATGGTGGCGATCGCCAAGCGTTATACCGAGCTCACCGTTCTCGGCGCTGACGCGGTGAAACACAGGCCGGCCATGCGGGGTTATTCGGCCCCGATGCTCAGGCTCGCGCAGCGCGCGACTTCGGCGATCATGGTGGGCTCGTATGTCCTGTGGGCAGCGGCCGAGCCGGCGCCAGAGATGCGATCATGGCACTTGATCAGCTCGATAGCGCTGGTTGCCGCGCTGGCAAGGTTCGACCGCCTCACGGCCCGGGCGACAAGCAAGCCGGTCGAGGACCTGATCGCCCGCGACCCGATAATGGCGATCTGCGAGGCCGTCTGGCTGGTGCTGTTCGCGGCCGGGCTGTAAGCGGGACCCGGCATGCGGCGAAGGAGCCACGGAGATGCTTGACAAGCTTGGCAGGCCCGGGCGGGTGCTGCTGCTTGGCGGCACCAGCGAGATCGGCCTTGCGATTCTCGCCGCGCTCGGGGCGCCGGCCGACACCGAGGTGCTGCTGGCCGGCCGGGACGAGCAGCGGATGGCTGCGGCGGGCAAGGAACTGCCGTACCGGAGCACGACGGTCGCGTTCGACGCGCTAGAGACCGGCAGCCACGAGGCGGTCGTCGCCGAGATCTTCCTCGGCGGCCCCGTCGACCTGGCAATAGCTGCGACCGGCGTGCTCACCCCGCAGGCCGACGCCGACCGCGACCCGATGCTCGCTGCCCGGATGATCGAGGTCAATTTCACCAGCCACGTCACCACGCTGCTCGCTGTGGCCAGGCGGATGCGCACGCAGCGATACGGGACCATCGTGGTGCTGTCATCGGTAGCAGCGATCCGCCCGAGGAAGGCGAACTACGTCTATGGTGCGGCCAAGGCTGGCCTAGACGCTTTCGCCCGCGGCCTGACCGACGCGTTGGCCGGCACCGGCATCAGGGTGCTGCTGGTGCGGCCGGGCTTCGTCACCGGCCGGATGACCGCAGGATTGCCTCCGGCGCCGATGTCGTCCACGCCTGCCCAGATCGGCGGCGCCGTGGCG
>DASWGE010000312.1:0-5648 GCA_036393895.1 Streptosporangiaceae bacterium
ACCGATCCGACGAATGTCGTCTTGCCCGCGCCGAAGCCGCCGGCCACGACGATCTTGACAGACGTCACGGCGGCGTCGGCATCGACGCCGTTGGCGGTCCTAGAGCTTGCGAAGTCCACTAAGCACCCTTTCAAGAAGGCTGAGATCCGGCCGGCCCTGACCGTGGTCAGCCTGGTGAACCCGGACCAGTCCCTCCATCGCCATGTCGCCGACCAGGACACGGGCGACTCCGAGCGGCATTCGCAGGACCGCGGATATCTCAGCGACGGATCGCCAGTCACGGCAGTATCCAAGAATTGACTGGCATTCCGGGCTCAATACCGAGAGATCGCGGGCTTCATAATGCGATGCCGAAACCATAGCCTCGATCTGCAACTGATAACTGGGTTTTGTTCTGCCACCAGTTACGGCATAGGGACGAACGAGAGAACTTGCCTGATCAGGGAGGCCGAACGCCAAATCGGGCAAGCCGAAGTCGTCCGGAGACTCGACGCCGCCGTGGCGCCCGTCCGCCGGCCCTGGTCGGAGGCCGTCCATTCCGGACCTGCCACCGTCCGCCATCCAATCATCGTGGCGGGGAACCGACACCGATTGCTCCTGTCACTAACCGCCAGCACCAGGCCAGCTCGCAGAGGCCGAACCACGCATGTCCGGGGTCAGTGCGCTGCCGACCCTTTCCACCATGAGCGCCATTTCATAGGCAACAAGGCCCATGTCGCAATCTGCCGCAGCGAGAACGGCCAGGCTCGAACCGTCGCTGATCGCCATGACGATCAGCAGTCCGCGCTGCATCTCAACGACTGTCTGTGAAACGGCGCCGCCCTCGAAGACCCGGGATGCGCCCTGGGTCAGGCTGGTGAGGCCCGATGTGACCGCCGCGAGCTGGTCGACCCGGTCAGCAGGGAAGCCCTGGGAGAACGCCATTGGCAGACCATCGGAGGAAACGACGATGGCATGCGCGACCGAAGGCACTCGCTCAACGAAGTTGGTAACCAGCCAGTTGAGGTCCTGTGCCGGACGGGTAAGCGGACTCACCGGCGCTCCTTCCTGTCATGACGGGCGGGCCCCACGCCCATCGAACCTGCCATCCGGGGCTCCTCCGACCTTGTTCGCGGGAGTCGCAGCACTAGCATGACCGTGTCCGCGCTCTCATGTCATCCATCACCTGGAACGTCACCCGTTCCGTCACCCTTCTCGGTGGTGCTCTCGGCGCGCGCCTCCCGCACTCCTCGCTGCAGACTAGCGAACCGCTCCCTGGTCGCGGCTGCTGACCGAACAGGCGCCGCCGTCGTGGTTTCAGCCGCAGTTCCAGGTATCAGGTTCGCCTTTGGAACGCGCCTTGGCAAGCCCGCGAGCGTCGTCCCGCTAGAGCTGGGAGCCGCAGCGGCTTCGGCAACCCTCCAGCCCTCGTCGGCCGGTGAGGTCCAGCTCCTGCTCTGGCCTGGCTCGGACTGGCTGCCTGTCACATCCACGCCTGGGCGGCCACGGCGGAACCAGTCTGACTCGACTGCCTCGAAGATCGGCAGCCTGTTCTCCCCGCCAAGCGAACCGGCGGGAGGAACGATCACTCCACCGTTGGACGACCCGTACGAATCCTCGCTACGGAAAGAACTGCCAGATGCGCTGAGGCCGGGAATGGACGTTCCGGCAGCCGTGCGCTCGGACTGATCGCCGGGCCAGGCTGCGGCGGGCTGAGACGGCTGGTCGCTGCCCCACGTGGCCGGCTGGCTCTGGAGCTCGCCGGTCGCCGCTGCCGGGGCAGACCATTCGTTGCCGGCTGCCGGCGACGGGACTGACGGGGGCTCAACTCCGAATACCGGACTCGGACCGGTGCCGAACATGCCGCCTGCTGCCGCCGGCTGCGCATCGCCAATGCCGGCCGTCGGGGGACCGTACTCGCCCGCGTAGGCCGCCGGCTCAGCTTCGGCCGAGTCCGGCTGGACCACCGGTATGGGGCCGGTAGAGGGTCCTCCGAACCGGCCGGGGTGCGGGCCGATGCCGGGAACACGCGGCGGACCGAGCGCCGAATCGGGCTCCTGGTCTGGCGGCGCGAACCTGGGAGTACGCGCGGCCGCGACCTCTTGCTCGGCGGTCGACGCCGCGACCGCCGGCCACTCGCCTGAGCCGACCGCGCCGCCGATGCCCGCCGCACTGCCCCCGCCAACGAGCCCGGACCCCGGCGCTCCGGCAAATTCTCCTGAGCCCGCCGCGTCTGGGCCAGCGGTACCCGCCGGCCCAGATCCAATGGCAAACCGGGCCAGCGGCTCTGGGAACCGGCCGACGCCGCCCGGCCTGGTAGCTCCCTCGCGGACAACTACCTCGTCGGGCAGCCAGACCAGCGCGGTCAGGCCGGCGCCCGAAGCTGGCCGCAACCTCACCCTGATGCCGTGCCTCGCGGCCAGCCGCGCAACAACGAAAAGACCCATCCGGCGGGACACAGCAACGTCCACGACAGGCGGGTTGTCGAGCCGCCAGTTCGCGTGCGCCATCTCCTCGCCGGCCATGCCGACGCCGAGGTCGGTGATGTCGAGCAGCACTCCCCCGCTGCTCAGCAGGTGCCCGGAGACGTTGACCGGCGTATCGGCCGAGGAGAACGACGTCGCGTTCTCGGCTAGCTCGGCGATCAGGTGGACGACGTCGTTCACCGCGGGGCCGCGGACCGCGATGCCTGGCTGCACGTTCAGCGTGACCCGCTCGTACTGCTCGATTTCCGAGACGGCGGCCCTGAGCACATCGACGAGCGGAACCGGCTGATTCCAGCGCCTCGTCGAGTCATGTCCCGCGAGGACCAGCAGGTTCTCCGAGTTGCGCCGCATGCGGGTGGCCAGGTGGTCCATCTGGAACAGGCTGCCGAGCCGCTCAGGATCCTGCTCGCCCTGCTCGAGCTCGTCGATGAGCCTGATCTGCCGCTCAACCAGCGACTGGCTGCGGCGAGACAGGTTCACGAACATCGCATTGACGTTGCCGCGCAAGGCAGCCTCGTTGGCTGCCAGCCGCAGGGCCTCACGGTGAACCTGGTCGAAGGCCCTGGCAACCTCACCGATCTCGTCGAAGGAATCCACGTCTATCGCGTTAACGTCGATAGAAACGTTATCGCTGTCGGCCTCGCTCATGCGCCGGACCGTCTCGGGCAGCCGGATGCCCGCCACCTCGAGCGCTCCGGCGCGCAGCCGCCGCAGCGGCCGCACCATCGACCGGCCGACGACGACGGTGAACAGCAGCGAGATCACGAGCACGAGCAGGACGGCGGCGCCGATCACGATCGCCCAGATGATCGCCTTCTTGCGCAGGTCCTGGGCGCGGTTGACGGCCTGAGAGACCAAAGCCTGCTCGACGGAGCGGATCTTGACGATCGTCTCCGTCACGTTGCCGAACCACTCCTCGGGGACGATCCCGATCTGGTCTAGCGAGGCGTGCGTAGGCTGGTGCTGAATCACCGCCGACTCGAAGGAATTGACCCGGTCGGCCAGCGAGCCAGAGGCTTGCGCCACATTGAAAAGTGAGGCCTGCTGGGGGGATGCGAAGTTCTCGAACTGCGCCTTGTCGGACTTCTGGTTCGCCACCGACGCATTCAGCTGCTCGAACATGTTCGGCGCGAAGTTGCCCACCGTCAGCGCGTAGACGATCAGGGCACGCTGGTTCGAATACTCTTCCTCGAACCTGGAGATCTGGCTTAGCGCGCTGACCGTCGAGGTGAGCTGCGGATCGTTGCTGCTCAGCGCGATCTGGTCCTCGAAGGCGAGCAGGACGTCAATGACCTGTGTGTAATGCTCGATGACGGCGATCGGGGAGGCCCCGGCCGTGAGAGCCGCCTTGCGCACGCTCCGAATGGAGCCGAGCTGGGATTGCACCGACTGGGCATCCAGGACGACGCCGGGCGGGTAGCCCGAGCCAATGCTGGCGACACCGGACTGGACCGGACCGATCCACTTGTCCGTGTACTTGTACTGCTGGCGCACCACCTGAAAATGGCTCTGGGCCGCGGCGCTCAGGTTCGCGTTCGATATTCCGTTGGGCCCTGTCTTCAGTGCGATGAACCAAACGGTGTTGTCGCGCTCGTATTCAAGCTCGTATGCCAGCTTCGTGATCTTGGCAGTGAGGCTCGCCAGCTGAGCGACCCGCTGGTAGGCCACCGCGGTCCGCCAGGAAGAGACGATGCTCGAGCCGCCCAGCGCTACGGCCGTCGCGGTGGGAATCGCGATCAGCAGCACGAGCCGAGAGCGGACCCGCCAGTTCCTGAGGATCCGTCGGCGCGGCTTGGCGGGCACTGGCCTCGCGATTGGTGGCTCCGCTAGGGGTGAGCCGGCCACCGGGTCGATCGCCGCCACCTGGTCGCGCATCGCCGGGTCCAGCACATCGGTCACGGGCCTGCCGGCAGGCCGCGCGAAGGCCGCCGGAGCGCCGGCGTCGGACGGCCTGGCTGAGCCTGGCCCGGCATAGCGCGACTTCTTGCTTCGGGACGGCACGGTTGGTGTACCTCTCACCTGGTTGGCAGCAGGCGACCTATGCTCCGGAGCTCCGGAACTGGCATCGAAGGTCCCTCCTGGAAACGGCGCTGTGGCGGCCAGACAACTTTCATAGCCATGGGCGACTCTATCCCTGAACTGGCCGACATGCAGCGATAAGAGCGTGAACCGGATATTCGCGGAAGCACGCGGCTGGCCGGCGCAGCAGCATTTTGCGCGCAGCAGCCTCCGCCTGTGCCGCAACTTTGTTTAGGGTACTCTCACCCGCATCGTCGGTGATCAGAAAACTGCCCGTGCCACCAGCCAACCGCAGCCTCAGTCATGCGCTGGTGCCACACGGAACCCAGGTGAGGAGAGTGATGACGCTGTCGTCGGCGAGGAACCAGCTGGTCGCATTCAGGCCATCGCACCGGCGGCTGCGCCTCATCGCCGCCGTCCTGGCCAGTCTCGGGGTCGCGACGGGCATTTCGGGCTGCAATCCGTTCACCCAGGCGGCCGCGTCGTCCGGTGGGCCGATCGTCAAGGTCGGAGTCGTTCCGGGAGTCGACAACGCCACGTTGTACCTGGCGAAAAAGCGCGGCTACTTCGCCAGCGCTGGGATCGACGTGCAGATCGTCGACTTCACGTCCATCAACAGCGAGCTGAAGGCACTCACACTCGGCCAGGTCGACGTCGCGGCCGGTGATTACGGCAACCTCTTCCTGGCCCAGTCGGCGCTCCAGAAAAACGCGTACAAGATCCTCGCCGACGGCTACGACGCGGCGCCGGGGGTGGTTCAGATCATGACGATGCCGAATTCGCCGGTCACAACGCCGGCCGGCCTCGCCAACCGGATCATAGGAGCCCCCGACACAAACACTGTCAGCGAGCCGACGAGCGCGCCGAACAGCCTCCTGATCGCGAGCGCGACATCGGTGCTCACCAGCTTCCGCGTTAACCTCTCCGGCGTGACCTGGAAGAACATGAGCCAGCAGCAGGAGGTCAGCGAACTCGTCCACGGGCAGCTGCACGCTGCGCTGCTCACCGAGCCTTACATTTACCAAGCCCAGCAAGCCGGTGCTGTTGAACTGGTCGATGCCTGCAGCGGCGCCACCGCCGGAATCCCGCTCTCCGGCTACTTCACCAGCACGTCATGGTCGCGGGACAAGACTCAGGAAGTGGCGGCGTTCCGCGCCGGGCTGA
>DASWGE010000313.1:0-6660 GCA_036393895.1 Streptosporangiaceae bacterium
GCCCGGCCCGTCCTGATATACCGGGACCATGACCACCGGCACCGTTTCCGAGCAGATGCGATCGGCCGCCGTGGCCCTGGTGCGGGGCTTGGACGACGAGCAGCGCGCGCAGGCAGCGCTGCCGTTCGCCGATGAGGCGGCCCGGCGTTGGCTGGAGTACCGGCCCAGCCGACGCCCGGGAGTCTGCCTGGGCTGCTGAGCCTGAATGCGAGGAAGGCAGCCCACCGCCTGCTCGCCACGGCGCTGAGCGACCGGGCGTACGCGCAGGCGATGGCAATCATCGCCCTTGAGGAAGTCCTTGACCGCCAGGAAGGCTGGCAGTTCGGGCGGCACAGCAGTGACTACTGGGTCAGCGTGTTCGGTGAGCCTGCGGCCGACGAGCCGTGGTCGTGGCGGTTTGAGGGGCATCACCTGTCGGTGAGCATGACGCTACGAGGGGAGGATGTCTCTCCCGCACCGGTGTTCCTTGGTGCCAATCCGGCCCGCGTCAGCTACGCCGGCCTGGCAGTGTCCCGGCCGCTCGCGCCGGAGGAAGACCTGGCGCATGCGCTGATCGAGGAGCTGGGTCCGAGCGGCCGCGCGGTCGCCGTAGTCGCCGACGAGGCGCCGCCCGACATCAGGTCCGGTACCAGATCACGTGCCCGGCAGGCCATCGAGCCGCTTGGCATCGCCGCCGCGAGCCTGGGCCCCACGCCACGCGCCCTGCTCGGCCAGCTGGTTGCCCTCTACCTGGACCGGCTGCCACTCGAGCTTGCCGCCGTCCAGGCGGAGCGGGTCGGTGCTGGCGAGGTGTACTTCGCCTGGGAAGGCGCTATTGCGAGAGGCACGCGGCACTACTACCGGGTCCAGGGCGACGATTTGCTAATCGAGTACGACAATACGGCAGGCGACGGCAATCACGCGCACACCGTGTTGCGCCGGCCGCGCGGCGACTTCGGGGCAGACATACTCGCCAGGCATTACGCCGAGGCTCACTCGCCAGCTAGCGCTGCTGGTCAGCCGCGCTTCCCGGCCACGGCGCAGTAGAGCCAGCGCGAGCCATCGGAGTCCGCCGACTCCGGGTCCTCGCATCCCCACAGGCCGACCCAGGTGATCTCGGGCGGGGCACCCGGGTACGGGGACACCAAGTCGAGCGGGCCGACGATCTGGCGCACCTGATCGCGGGTGCGCATGTAATTGCCGCCCGCGGAACGCCGGCCTGCCTCATTCATGGCCTCGACCGCTTTGGGCGGCTTGTGGTCGCCGGTCGTGTGCGAGAGCGAGATAAAACTACCGGCCGCCAGCGGCGCGACATAGCGCGCGACGATGCCTGCCGGGTCATCCTCGTCCGACACGAAGTGCAGCACCGCTGTCATCAGTACCGCCGCAGGCTCGCGGAAGTCGATCAGCCGGCCCACGGCCTCGCTGCCCAGGACGGCGTCCGGCTCCCTCATGTCGGCGAGCAGGACCGCCGCGGCCTCGTCGCCCGCGAGCAGGCGGGAGCCATGCAGCTGGACTATCGGATCGTTGTCGACATAGACGACGTGAGCGTCCGGATGAACCTTGCGCACGACCTCGTGCGTGTTGCCGACCGTCGGCAGCCCGGAGCCCAGGTCGATGAACTGCCGTACACCCTGTTCGGCGATCCATTTCGCCGCGCGCTGATGAAAGCCCCTGTTGGCGAAGGCCGCGTCGACAAGCTCTGGTGCCCTGGATTTCATTAGCTCGGCGGCCGCCTGGTCGACTGCGAAGTTGTTCTCGCCTCCCAGCAGGCAGTCGTAGATGCGAGCCACGCTCGGTTTCGACGCATCTATGCCCGCGGGATCCTGCTGTGTCTCGGCCATTCATCCGCCTCCGCCTGATTTGTGTCAGGGACATTCTGGCACAGAGCGATAACGCGGCCAGCGAGCGCGGGGCTTTCCATTTCAGGGCGGCACCGATCCGCGAACGTGAGCGGCCCGGCCGCGGGTCAGGCGCTGCCGACCCCGAGCGGAACGGCAGCCTCGGTGGTGTGCACGAGGAACGTCAGCGCCTGCGTGAAGTAAAGGTGCACGGTGTCCGCGTCATGCGAGGTATAGCCGATCGACAAGTCCTGGGCCAGGAACATCTCGAAATCGCCGCCGCGCGTTGTCAGGACGATCGCGCCGTCGATGGCCGGCGCCCAGATGATCTGCCCGTCGATGAGCCTGCTGAGATGGTCCCGCACTGGATAACCATGGTCGGATGTCTCGCTGACCGCGGTATACGCGTCTGCGCTGAGCAGCAGTGCGTAGGGCCCGCCGACGCCGGCGAGCCGCAGCGACGAGAGGGCCTGGCTGACGACGTCCGGGTACTGCCTGGCGTCGGACGGCACGGTAAGCCCGGGATTCGACGAAGCCTCCCGGATGCCGACGATGCCTGCCGCCGGGTAGCCCTCGAAGACCGCGCGGTCCTCGGCGAAAGCCATGATGCGCGCGGCATCCTTGACCGGCTGCCAGTCCGGGTCCTTGGCGCCGCGCTCGACATCATCGACGGCTTGCCGGCTGACGGCGAACGGCACCCGGAGCTCGATGACCGGCTGCGCGGTCCGCGTCCACGCGAGCACGCCCGGCGCCGGCGGCTCGACGTCACTGAGATGACCGGTTCCGACCGCGGACGACGCGCCCGCCTCTGGGCCAGAGACCTCCGCTACCCGGCGGCCGGCCAGGTGCAGCGTGAAGGTGCGCCTGGCTTCTTCCTCAATGCTGGCCCAGGCCGCAGCGGAGACTGGCGCGAGCTCGCGGTACAGGTTGTTCATAGCTGGGCGCTCCTTTGCAGGCTGCCGATGCGCAGCGAACCGTCCAGAGTGCGCGCCGATGCTCCGGGCGGCTCGGGAATGTCGTCAAGGAATTCGGCAGACGGCACGAAGAACAGGCTGCCGGTCACGGCGGTGGAGAAATCGAGAATCCGGTCGTAGTTGCCAGGAGGCCTGCCGATGAACATGTTGACGAGCATCTGCTCGGTCACCTCCGGGGTGGCCGCGTAGCCTATGTAATAGGTACCGAACTCGCCGTGGCCCGGCGCGCCGAACGGCATGTTAGCCCGGAAGATCTGCCGCTGCGTGCCGTCCGGTTCGACGATCGTGTTCAGCGCGACATGCGAGTTAGCCGGCTTGACATCATCGGCCATCTCGATGTCGGACAGCTTGCTTCGGCCGATGACCTTCTCCTGCTCCTCGATGGGCAGCGCGTTCCATGACCGCACATCGTGCAGGTACTTCTGGACGATGACGTAGCTTCCGCCGGCGAACTCCGGATCCTGGTCGCCGATGATCGCCGCATCGGCCGCGGCGGCGCCTGACGGGTTCTCGGTGCCGTCGACGAAGCCGATCAGGTCACGCTCGTCGAAGTACCTGAACCCGTGCACCTCGTCGCAGACGGTGACCCACCCAGCCAGCCGCTCCATGATCTGGGCCGCCAGCTCGAAGCACAGGTCGAGCCTGCTGGCGCGGATGTGGAACAACAGGTCGCCGGGCGTCGCAACGGCGCGGTGACGGTCACCGGTGAGCGCACGGAACGGGTGCAGCTCGGCCGGCCGCGGCCCGGGGAATAGCCGGTCCCAGGCCTGCGACCCGATGCCAGCGACGCAGGCGAGCATGCCTTCAGGAATCCGGAATCCGACCGACCGCTGCAGCCCGGCCAGATCGCCGAGCAGGTCGCGCACCTCGCGCTCGCCACCGTGGTTGATCGTCATGACCAGGAACACCGCTGCCGCGGTGAGCGGCGTGAGCACCGGCTGGGGCGTGCCGCCGCGGGGCGGTCTTGAGTCGGGCAGCCCCGTGATGTCGGACGGGCCTGACGCCGTCATGGCCTGGCGCCTCCCTCCCGCCGCAATTCGCTGCCCCGAACATTCGATGGCCAGTTTCGCACAATGCTTGCGACCCCGGCGCGCGACACGGCTGCCCGTCCGCTACCACCCACATTCGCCTGACAAGCACCAGAACGCGGCCCGCCCGGGATGACAGCGGCGGCATGCCGCTGGCCGTTCAGCTCGTCGGGCGTCCATGGGAAAACCCGAGGGTCCTGGCCGCCGCGAACCTGCTCGCTCGCTGGCGCTCGACGGCAGACCGAGCTGCCGGGACGATCGCCTCCTGGAGCCGGCGGGCCGCGTCGAGGTGGTCGCCCGTCCATACCAGCCGGACAGCGGTCGCGGCGGCGCTGTCGCCGCTGTCGAGGTCGAGCCTGACTGCCTCGATCAGGCGGCCATCGGCGGCCTGATCGTAAGGCAGCGGATCGCGTGGCTGCTGCCCGCTGACCAAGCTCCTCGCCAGGTCGTCGTACCAGGACCGCAGCCGCATCAGCGCCTGAAGTATCTCGCCACAGGCCGCCGATCTGTCTGAGGCCGCCGTTGCTTGATCACTTCGCCAGAGGTCGAGCACCGCGGCGGCAGCCAGCCGGACACCGCCTGCTCCACTCACCAGCCTGGCAACGTCGGCCAGCGGGACCGGCTTCGGACCGCGCTCGCCCAGGTAAGCGCGGAAGGCATCATCGAGCCGACGATCCGCGGCGGCAGCGCGGCTGGCCTGCGCGACAGGCACGGCCGGGGCGGGCCCCTGGCTCGAGCACCTGAGCGTGCCGAACTCCACGGCGCTGACTAGGTATGCGGCGCTGTCGGTGTAAGCATCGGAGAGGGCCTGCCTGAGCGCCGAACTCGCGCCCCTGGGCCAGAACAGCAGCCCGACGACGACGCTGACCGCGCAGCCGAGCGCGATGTCCTCTAGGCGCAGTAGCCCTACCCGCCAGCCGGCCGGCTGGATGAGATTGAACAGGATCACCAGGGTCAGCGTGAACGCCGCCTGTCCTGCCGCGAAGGAGATGGCGGCGGGAGCCGCGCCAGCCAGCAGAACGGCGATCGGCAGGACGATCCACAGGGCCGTGGTATTGGTTCCGATGACGGCGAGCAGACCAGAGCCGACGACTAGCCCGGCGACGGTGCCAGCCAGCGCGCGCAGCGAGTCCTGCCCGGTGCTCAAGGCATTCGATCGCAGGACCGACAGCGTGCCGAGCACAACCCAGAAAGAGTGCTGGACTCCCGTCAGCCTGGCGACCAGCACCGCCAGCCCGAGCCCGGCCGCACCGCGGATGCTATTGCGCAGCCAGACTGAGTGCGGCTCGACGTGCGCTGCCGCTCGTTCCTCAGCGGCAGACAACGTGCCAGGCAGGCCCTCAGGCTGGCGGCCGAGCATGCGCTGCGGCCAGCTCCGCCGTTCCGCTGCCGCCGTCAGCCTGATCGTCTCCCCGATCAGGGAGACGGCGGAGCCGACTTCCTGCGCCCTGAACGCGGGGTCAAGCGCGCTGACGAGCATGCCGGCGTGATTGACCTGCCCAGCCGCTGCCGCGGTCGCTGACCCGGCTGCCTCTCCTGCTGCATCTCCGGCCGGCAGGCCGCCCGCTGCCGTGGGCCTGGCCGGCAGCTCGGTGGCCGCGTGATCCTCGAGCCTGGTCAAGGCGGCGCGCAGCTCGGTCAGCGCGGCCTGCAGGTCAGATCCGCTGCCGCCGGTGATGGCCAGCAGCTCCGCGCCCCGTTCGAGCACCGCAGCCGCAGCCGCCTTGACCGCGATGGCCGGCCGGCTCACGACGACGCCGGCGCTTCGGTGCGGCGACTTGAATACCACGAGGTCGAGCCAGCCAAGCTGGGCGACCAGCCGCGTGATGGTCCTGGCGGATGTGCGCAGGCCATTGGGCCGGTACGGGGTGGCCAGGAAGGTGCGTTGCAGCGACTCAGCTGCCTCCTCAGCGAGGGCGGCCGCCCGGTCGCGATCGGAGGCCAACTGCTGATCACTATCGGCGAGCAGGAAAGCGATCTCGGTCCGCAGCCGGCCGGCCAGGGCCCAGCAAGCGTCGATGGCCGCATCACGCAGGTGGTCCCTGGCCGGCGCGGGCCACAGCACCGCGACGGCGATCAGGGATGTGATGCCGGCCAGCCCCCAGCCAGCGAGCCGGTCCGGTACCGCCGACACTGGGGCGGGCATCGACACCGGGAGTATGAACGCCAGCAGCAGGGCCGTCGCAGCGCCGGCCAGGGTGGAGCTCACTACGCCGGCGAAGAGCACGCCGAAGCCGACCACGGTCATCGCTGCTGCGGCAAGCCAGGGCTCGACCGAGGCAAGCGTGGCGATGCAGATCAGGACGGCGCCCACGACGACCAGCGCCGCCTGAGCTTGCAGCCGCTGTGCCAGCGGACCGCCGAAGTCCACGAGCAACAGCAAAGCGAAGGAGCCAAACGCGCAGAAGGTGGCGACGTCTGGGTTCCCGATCACCTTGTCGCCCAGCGCGAACAGGCCAGGCATCACGATCGCCGTACGGCCTGCGCGGCGCAGCGCGGCGTAATCGCGGTCGTGTCGGCCGAGCCATCGCCACAGGTGCATAGCCCTCCGCCGGTTGCCTGTCAGCATGATTGTCTCAGCCAGGGCAGCCAGAGCCCGCAGCGCCGGATGGCCGGGGCAAAAGAGGGTAGGCTGGCCCGGATGTCCGTGTCGGTCAACACCGAGGTGCTCGCCGCCCGGTACCGCTTGGATCACCTGATCGCCTCTGGCGGCATGGGTGAAGTCTGGCGCGCCGTGGACCTGGTTCTCGACCGGCCTGTGGCCGTCAAGCTACTGCACGCGGAGTACGCACAGCACGCCGAGACGGTAGCCCGGTTCAGAGCCGAGGCACGGCACGC
>DASWGE010000314.1:0-2772 GCA_036393895.1 Streptosporangiaceae bacterium
TTGAACCCCGAACCCGCGGATTAAGAGTCCGCTGCTCTGCCAATTGAGCTAGCGGCGCTAGAACCTCAGCGATGCTACCAGCGACCCGATAGGTGACGCCAACCGGGCGATCCGTCCGGCTTGAGGTGTTGCAACGCGGCCTGAACATCCGGACGGCCAGGTGTCCCGCGCCAGCTTCCGCCGCTCAGGAGCGCAGGAAGTTGCTGACTGCTGCCGCCGCCCGCGACGGCCGGCCGGTCCTGGCCTCAGCCCGGTCCGCCCAGCTCATCACCCGCAGCCCGGCGTTGACGCCAAGCCAGCGGAACGGCTCGCGTTCCCAGGGCGGCGAACGGTGCCCGACCCACGGCAGGCTGGTGAGCTCACTGTCCTTGCCAGTAATCAGGTCGGACAGGGTGCGGCCTGCCAGGTTGGTCGTCGACAGCCCGTCGCCGACATAGCCGCCGGCCCAGCCGAGGCCGGTCGCCGGGTCGATGCCGACCGACGCGCACCAGTCGCGCGGGATGCCGATCGGGCCGCCCCAGGCGTGGCTGATAGCGACGTCTTCAAGCACCGGAAATAGCTGGATCAGGGTCTTGCGCAGTGCGGAGAAGACTTCCGGCACGCGGTCGAACGACGGCTGGATTTCCGAGCGGAAGTGGTAGGGGGCGCCGCGCCCGCCGAACACGAGCCGCCCGTCCGCCGTTCGCTGACCGTAGATGATCATGTGTCGCAGGTCGCTGAAGGTCGGCCTGGTCGCCAGGCCGATCTGCTCGAGCAGCGTCTCGGGAAGCGGCGCCGTCGCCACGACGAGGGAGTAGACCGGCACGACAGCGCGCTCCTTGCCTGCCAGCCGTGCCGTGTAGCCTTCGGTGGCGCGGATCACGTGCCGCGCCCTGACTGTTCCCCTCGAGGTGATCAGCCGTCCGGGCTCGAGCCGCTGAACCTCGGTCTGCTCGTAGATCAGCACGCCCTTGGCGCGCAGTACGTCGGCCAGGCCGCGGGTGAGCCTGGCGGGATGAATGGCCGCGCAGTGCGGCGTGAACACACCGCCCAGCACGCTGGAGACTCCGCCGAACTCCTGTGCTTCGGCCGCCGACAGCAGCCGCAGGTCGGCGTCATCGAAGCCGTAGAGCCTGGCCTCGTGGACCTCGTCCCTCGCCCGCTCCAACTGCGCGGGCGAGCGGGCGAACTGGACGGTTCCGCCCTTGGCCCAGTGGCAGTCGATTCCCTCGTCCGCCACCACCTTCCCGACCTCGTCGACGGTCTGCTGCATCGCCTGGTACATCGCGACCGCTGCCTCGCGGCCCGCCATCCGCTCAAGCTTCGGCAAAGACGCCGGGAACAGCGCCGAGCACCACCCGCCGTTGCGTCCCGAGGCGCCGAACCCGGCGATCTCGCGCTCGCAGAGCACAATCCGAAGCCCAGGGTCTGCCATGCTCAGGTAGTACGCCGTCCACAGGCCCGTCAGGCCGGCGCCGGCAATCGCGACATCGGCATCGGTGTCCCCGTCCAGGCTCGGGCTGGGGTGGAGCGGCCCCGGCACGGTGTCGTGCCAGAACGACAGTCGGCGGTACTCGTCGCCGGTCTGGCTCATGCCGTCACCGTCCCACTGCTCTGGGAGGCCGGCTGGCCGGCCATCCTTGTGTCATGCCCGCTGAACGTCACGTTTTGCTGCCACCACCGGCTCAGAAGGACTCGTTGCGAATATATAACCTTTGTGTGGTATGCCTTGGCAACATCTGCCGGTCACCAATGGCAGAAGTCCTGATCAGGGCCGAACTCGAGGCGGCGGGCCTGGCCGGACGGGCGAGCGTGGAGAGCGCGGGCACTGGCGACTGGCACCTGGGCGAGCGAATGGACCGCAGGGCCAGGGCCGAACTGGCCCGGCGCGGCTACGACGGCTCGCGGCACCGGGCCAGGCAGATCAGCCCGGACTGGCTCGAACGATTTGACCTGCTCATCGCCATGGATGCCAGCAACCTGCGCGATCTTCAGCGGATGGCGGCAGGCCGAGCCGACCTGGCCGACCGGATCAGGCTGTTCCGCTCGTTCGACCCCGCTGCTCCCGCGGGTGCGCAGGTTCCCGACCCGTACGGCGGCGGCCCCGAAGACTTCGCCCGGGTCTTCGACATGATGCAGGCGGCGGCGCGGGGCCTGGCAGCCGAGCTAGCTGACATGCTGGCCGAGCACGCTGGTGACTGACCTCGCCGAAGCGCTGGCGGCTGCCGCAGGCGCCGCTGTCGCCCAGTGCACCCCGATCGGCGGCGGCCACGGCGCTCGGCACTACCGGGCCCAGCTCGCCGACGGGCGGGAACTCTTCGTCAAAGAAGCCGCCGATGACGCAGGCATCGCCGCGCTGGACGCCGAGGCCCAGGGCTTGCGTTGGCTCGCCGAGGCGGCGGCAGTGCAGGTCCCGAAGATCATTGCCCGGCATAACAGGACGCTGGCGCTGGTCTACCTTCCGGCCGGAAGGTCCTACCGGGCGGCTGCGGAGCGATTCGGGCGTGATCTGGCCAGGCTGCATGCAGCCGGGGCGGACAGCTTCGGAGCGCCATGGGCCGGGTTCATCGCGAGCCTGCCGCTGCCGAACGAGCAGGCGACCTCGTGGCCGTCGTGGTACGCGGAGCGCCGCCTGCTGCCGTATTGCCGGCTCGCGAGCGACGCAGGGATGCTCGGAGCCGGGGACCTGGCACTCATCGAGTCCGTGGCCAACCGGATCGGCGGGCTATCCGGGCCCGCCGAACCGCCAGCCAGGATCCACGGCGACTGCTGGTCGGGCAACGTGCTGTGGTC
>DASWGE010000315.1:0-6789 GCA_036393895.1 Streptosporangiaceae bacterium
CAGCCATTTCGTCGAACTCGCGCTCGCCGACGAAGAAATACTCTCGGCCGTGCACCTCGCCTGGCCGGGGCCGACGAGTGGTCACCGAGACAGACAGCCAGATCTGCGGGCAGTTACGCCTGATCGCATGGACGACCGTGCTCTTTCCGACCCCCGATGGGCCGGAGAGTACCGTCAGGCCCGCGGGGACAGGGACTCCGGCAAGCGATCGGGTCGAGTTGACCGGATCAACCATGCCGCTGTTCCCCCGTCCCCGCGTGTGCCGCCTGGCGGCGTGCTCAGACGTCGCGGAATTCCTGCTCCAGCGCAATCCGCTGGTTCGCGCCTAGCCCTCGGACGCGGCGCGACTCGGCGATGCCCAGCCGCTCCATGATCTGCTTGGCGCGTACCTTACCCACGCCGGGCATGGACTCAAGCAGCGCCGAGACTTTCATCTTCCCGACGACGTCGTCGCTCTGGCCGTCCTTGAGAACCTCAGGCAGCGTCGTCGAGGCGTGCTTGAGCCTGTTCTTGATCTCTGCGCGCTCTTTGCGAGCCTTAGCAGCCTTCTCAAGAGCGGCGGCCCGCTGGTCGGGGGTCAGTGGAGGAAGAGCCACTGGTGGTCACCTCGGGTTTCGTATCGAAAAACTCTGTTCGCGAGGGGAAACTAGCGAGTTAAGCCCGATAGAGCAATGCGAACCCCCGTTTAACGCGTCACAATTCGTCCATAATCACGTTGTGAGTCCGCTCGGGTGCTTAGCGTAATCGTTAGAGGTCGCGCTGACCGGGAAACAATGGTCCTGGGTGTGGCCGGCGGCGCGGCGCGGTATGCGACTTTTAGCCACATCGCTGCCGCTGGCTCGGGCGCATCGATCAGCGAGATCACCCCGCCGCTGGCTGGCGGCGGCGGAGGGCGGTTGCCAGCGCGGCCGCGGCAGCGCCTGGGTCGGGAGCGCCGGTAATCGGCCGCCCGATCACGAGCAGGTCGGCACCGGATTTCAGGGCCTCCTGCGGCGTCGCGACCCTGGCCTGGTCGTGGCTCGCCTCGCCGGGCGGGCGCACGCCGGGAGTGACAAGGGTGATGCCTGGGCCGACCTCTGACCGCACAGCCGCGACCTCCTGGGGCGAGCAGACCAGGCCGCGGGCTCCGGCCGCGACCGCCAGCACAGCGAGCCTGAGCACGGCGTCGCTGACCGGGCCAGCCATCCCGATCTCGCTGAGATCACCATTGCTGAGCGAGGTCAGGATCGTCACGCCCAGGATCCTGGTGTCAGGCAGGGCCTGCACGGCCGCCTCGATGGCGGCGGCGCCGGCCGCCGCGTGCACGGTGAGCAGGTCCGGCCTGACTTTCGCGACCGCGCGCGCGGCGCCGCCAACGGTCGCGGGGATGTCATGCAGCTTCAGGTCGAGGAAGACGTCGACGCCCCTGGGCCCGCGCACCGACGCGACCGCCTCAGGCCCGAACCGCAGGTACAGCTCAAGTCCTACCTTGAGCGTGCTGACGTGCGGGGTCACCAGGTCAGCCCAATGCGCGGCGGTGTCCAGATCGGGCGCGTCAAGCGCGACAGCGATCGGGGCGCGGCTTGTCATGTTCTCTCCATCCTCATGGCTCTGTCCAAGTCAGGCAGGCCGGGAGACGTTTCCCTTGGCCCGTCCTGAGGTCTTCATCTCGTGGGCCAGGCCAACCACCTCTGAGAGCCGCTCGATGCCGCGCCTGGCGAGCTCGTCATCGAGCTCCCGCAGGATCCTGGCGCACGCTGACGGGTCGTGGAAAATCGCCGTCCCGATGCTGACCATGGACGCCCCGGCCAGCATGAGTTCGAGGGCGTCCCGGCCCGTCATCACACCGCCCATCCCGATTATCGGCACGTCCGGCAGCGCCTCGCGGACCTGCCAGATGCAGCGCACGGCCACGGGCCTGATCGCCGGGCCGGACAGGCCGCCCGTGAGCCCGGCCAGCACCGGCCGCATCGTCTCCGTGTCGATCGCCATGCCGAGCAACGTGTTGATCATCGACAGGCCGTCGGCTCCGCCGGACACGCACGAGCGGGCGATCGCTACGATGTCGGTGACGTCAGGGGACAGCTTGGCGAACACCGGGATGTCGTACCGGGTCCGCGCCCTGACCGCGGCGATCACAGCGCCCGCGTCAGTCGCGTCGCAGGCGAACACCTGGCCGCGGTGCTCCACATTCGGGCATGAGATGTTGACCTCAAGCGCGGTCACGCCGGCGGCGTCGGACAATCGCGCGGCGAGCTCGGCGTACTCCTCGACCGTGTTGCCCGCGATCGACACGACCGCTCTGGCTCCGCGGGAGAGCAGCCACGGCAGGTCCCGCTGCAAGAAGGCGTCGATGCCGGGACCCTGCAAGCCGATCGAGTTGAGCATGCCGCTGCTCGTCTCGGCCATCCGCGGCGTCGGGCGGCCCGCCCTGGGCGCCAGCATCACGGACTTGGTGACGATCGCGCCGATCCTGGAGACGTCGATGAACTGGGCCAGCTCACGGCCGGAGCTGGCACAGCCGGAGGCCGTCAGGATCGGGTTGGGCAGCTCTACGTTCCCGAGCCTGGTCCGCAGGTCAGGAGCCATGACCAGGCCTCCGCACCGGACCAGGGTGCCGAGCCGCTCCGGGCTGGCCGGTCGGGCCGGCCGCCCGGCTAGCGGCCTGGGAAGCACCGCTGTGGCCGGCCGGCTGCCGCGGGCCGCGCCTGGCCCGGGATTCCCAGCCGGGCGCGCCGAATGCATCGAACGGGATCGTGCCGATGTCATCCCAGCGCACCTGCTCGCCGCGGAAGACCGGCCCATCGACGCAGGACCTGACCATCCTGGTAATCCCGTCGGATCCGACCACAGGCAGCACGCAGGTCATGCAGACACCGACCCCGCACGCCATTGATTCCTCGACTGCCACCTGCACGGGAATGTCATACCTGCGAGCCAGCGCCGTTACCTGGCGAAGCATCGGCATCGGCCCGCACGCGTAGATCACGTCGGTCCGGGCCTCGTGGATCACCTGGCCGAGCATGTCGGTCACGATGCCGCGCACGCCGAGCGAGCCGTCGACGGTGGTGATCGTCGCCGACCGGCCGGTGCGCCGCGCGGTCAGCGCTCCGAAAACGCGGTCACCGCTCGCGGCGCCGAGCAGGAAGTCTACCGAGCAGCGCCGCTCCCGCAGCCGGTCAGCAAGCGCGAACAGCGGCGCGCTGCCGTATCCGCCGCCCACCAGCAGGCAGCTCACAGGGTCTCTGGGAACCGGGAACGGCCGTCCGAGCGGGCCGGTCAGGTCGAGTACGTCCCTGGCGCGGCGCTCGGCCAGCCAACGGGTACCAGGTCCTCCGGCGGCGAAGACAAATTCGACCGTCCCGCCGTGGTCGGGCCTGACGTCGTAGATCGAGAACGTGCGGCGGAGCACCATGGAGGTGTCGGGGCCGCCGACGGCGAGCGCCACGAATTGGCCAGGCTTGAACCGGGCGGCGATTCCCGGCGCGACGATCGTTATCGCGTGGTACGCGTCCACCTTCCGCACGTTCAGCACCGTGCCGCGGACCTGCAGCGGGCCGGACTCTGACTCGGGCTCGCCCGCCGTCATCCGCGCTCACCCACGCGGCCTGCACGGTCCCGGCTGATCCGCTCGGCGTGCTGCTGAAGAGACCGCACTCCCACCTCGTTCCTGATGATGGCCTCGATTCCCTGCACGACCGCGGCGAGCCCGGCCATCGTCGTCACGCACGGCAGGCCGCGGCGTACGGCGGCGGTCCTGATCTCGTAACCGTCCCGGCGCGGACCAGGCTGGCCGGCTCGGCCGAACGGCGTGTTGACCACGAGATCGACCTGGCCGGCCAGAATTCGCTCGACGATCGTCGGCTCGCCTCCTGGTCCATGGCCGTCGCTGTGCTTACGGACGATCGTGGCATGGACCCCGTTGCGCCGCAGTACCTCCGCGGTACCGCTGGTGGCCCAGATCTCGAACCCCAAGTCGGCGAGGCGCTTGACCGGGAAGATCATCGCCCGCTTGTCCTTGCTGGCGACGGACACGAAGGCCCGGCCTTTGACCGGAAGCGGGCCGTAGGCGGCGGCCTGCGACTTGGCGAACGCGGTGCCGAAGAATTCGTCGATCCCCATTACCTCGCCGGTCGAGCGCATCTCCGGGCCCAGCAGGGTGTCGACACCGGCCCCGCTCTGATCCCTGAACCGCCCGAACGGCAGCACAGCCTCCTTGACCGCGATCGGGGCGTCGAGCGGGAGGTTGCCGCCGTCGCCGGACGACTCGAGCATGCCCTCGCCGCGCAGGTCGGCGATCGTCGCGCCCAGCATGATCCTCGTCGCTGCCTTCGCCAGCGGGACAGCGGTGGCCTTCGAAACGAACGGCACGGTACGCGACGCGCGCGGGTTCGCCTCGAGCACGTACAGCAGGCCGGCCGCCAGCGCATACTGCACGTTCAGCAGGCCCCGCACGCCGACGCCCCGCGCGATCGCCTCGGTCGACTCGCGCACCGCTGTGATGTACTCGCTCCCGAGCGTGATCGGGGGCAGCGCGCAGGCAGAGTCGCCCGAGTGGATCCCGGCCTCCTCGATGTGCTCCATCACACCGCCGAGATAGAGTTCCTGCCCGTCGAACAGGGCGTCCACGTCGATCTCGATCGCGTCGTCAAGGAAGCGGTCGATCAGCACCGGATGCTCAGGGCTGGCCAGCGTGGCCCGCTGCACAAAGGCCTCGAGCGTCACCTCGTCGTAGACGATCTCCATGCCGCGGCCGCCCAGCACGTAGGACGGCCGCACCAGCACCGGATAGCCGATTTCGGCCGCGATTGCCGCCGCGTCGGCCGCGGAGAGCGCGGTGCCGTGCCTGGGAGCGAGCAGGCTGGCGGCCGCGAGCACGGCGCTGAACTCGGCCCGGTCCTCAGCCAGGTGGATCGCCTTGGGCGAGGTGCCGAGAATCGGCACGCCTTCGGCCGCGAGCGCCTGCGCCAGCCCGAGCGGCGTCTGCCCGCCGAGCGAGACGATAACGCCGGCCACCTCGCCGGTCGCCTGCTCGGCCGCCACGACCTCGAGCACATCCTCCAGGGTCAGCGGCTCGAAGTAGAGCCGGTCCGAGGTGTCGTAGTCGGTGGAGACAGTCTCGGGGTTGCAGTTGACCATCACGGTCTCGTAGCCGGCTGTGGCGGCCGCGAAGCAGGCGTGCACGCAGGCATAGTCGAACTCGATGCCCTGCCCGATCCGGTTCGGGCCGCTGCCCAGGATGATCACCTTCGGCCTGGTCGAGGCGGGGACCTCGGACAGCTCGTCGTAGCTGGAGTACAGGTACGGCGTGCGGGCCGCGAACTCGGCGGCGCAGGTATCCACCATGTGGTAGACCGGCCGGACGCACAGGTCCCACCGCAACGTCCTGACCTGCTGCTCCGACATTCCGAGCAGCTGGGCGAGCTGGGCGTCAGAGAATCCGGCGGACTTCGCGGCGCACAGGCTGGCCGGGGTGGGCGGGCCGGCCCGTACGATTTGTTGCGCCTGATCTTCGATGGTCTTGACCTGGGCTATGAACCAGGGATCGATGCCGCTGGCCGCGGCGAGCTCAGCCACCGTGGCGCCCGCCCGCAGCGCCTGATGCAGCGTGGAGATCCGGCCGTCGTGCGGCACGGAGCAGCGGGCCACGAGCTCGTCCCGGTCGCCGGGCGGCTCGCGCCAGCTCAGCGGCGCGCCGGGCTGCTCGAGCGAACGCAGCGCCTTCTGCAGCGCCTCGGCAAAACACCGCCCGATCGCCATCGCCTCGCCGACCGATTTCATGTGCGTGGTCAGTACCGGGTCGGCACCTGGGAACTTCTCGAACGCGAAGCGCGGAACCTTGACCACCACGTAATCCAGGGCTGGCTCGAAGCTGGCCGGGGTCTGGCCCGTGATGTCGTTGCGGATCTCATCGAGCGTGTAGCCGATGGCCAGCCGTGCCGCGATCTTGGCGATCGGGAAGCCCGTCGCCTTCGACGCCAGCGCGCTGGACCGGGACACCCTGGGATTCAGCTCGATCACGACCATCCGGCCGGTGCGCGGCTCGATGGCGAACTGGATGTTGCAGCCGCCGGTGTCGACACCGACCGCGCGCAGGACGGCGATCGCCAGGTCGCGCATCCGCTGGTACTCCCGGTCGGTCAGGGTCATGGCTGGCGCCACGGTCACCGAGTCGCCGGTGTGTACCCCCATCGGGTCGACGTTCTCGATCGAGCAGACCACCACGACGTTGTCGTTGCGGTCGCGCATCAGCTCGAGCTCGAACTCCTTCCAGCCGAGGATCGACTCCTCGAGCAGTACTTCCGCGACCGGGCTCGCGTCCAGGCCGTGGCCGGCGATCCTGCGCAGATCGGCCAGGTCATAGGCGATGCCCGAACCCGAGCCGCCGAGCGTGAACGATGGGCGGACGACCACCGGGAAGCCGAGGTCGGCAGCCGCGGATTCGCAGCCGGCCATAGAGTGGCAGACCACGCTGCGGGGCACCTCGCCGCCGATGCTGGTCACGATCTCCTTGAACGCCCGGCGGTCCTCCCCCGCCCGGATCGCGTTAATGTCGGCGCCGATCAGCTCAACCCCGAAGGTGGCGAGGGTGCCAGCCTCGTGCAGCGCGACGGCAGCGTTCAGCGCGGTCTGGCCGCCCAGCGTGGGCAGGATCGCGTCCGGCCGCTCCGCCTCGATGACCTTCTCGAGAACGTCCGGGGTGATCGGCTCGATGTAGGTGGCGTCGGCGAATTCAGGGTCGGTCATGATCGTCGCCGGATTGGAGTTGACCAGGCTCACCCTGATCCCCTCCTCCCGCAGCACGCGGCA
>DASWGE010000316.1:0-25488 GCA_036393895.1 Streptosporangiaceae bacterium
GTTACACCATCGATGACCTGCGGTCCTTCGCCCAGGATGGCCGCCGATGACGATGATCGTCGACTGCTCGATCATCATCCGGCTACTTTCCAGCCGCGACGGCGACGACCTGCTCCGGCAGCGCCTCGCACGGACCGTCCACGCCCCGGCCCTGATTGACGCCGAGATATCCAGCGTCGTCCGCGGCCTGACAATCACGGCCAAGCCGAACGTCCGCATTACCCCCGACCGGGCCGAGCAGATGCTCGCCGACTACGCTGGTCTGCGGATCGCCCGCCACCCCATGCAACCACTGCAGGCTCGAGTCTTCGAGCTCAGGGACAACCTCGCCGCCTACGACGCCATGTACGTCGCCCTTGCCGAGCGACTCGCACTGCCCTTGCTCACCGATGATGCCAAGCTAGCCGCCGCGCCAGGACACCGCGCGGACATCCAGCGCCACCCGGGATGAGCTCCACGGCACGGCCCCGGCCGCCAGGCCGGTGTCGCGTAAAGCGGCACAGCCAAGACCGGGCCAGCAGGCAGCGGATCCCGCGGGTCTAGGACGTGAGCCACGCCTCACACCTGCGGCCCCGCACCGGCGATGGCCTTGCCGCCCCGGCACGGCGACCGCCATATGGACACGCAAACGGCCAGCCGCTCCACCGCGAGTAGCGGGAGAATTTGTCGTTGCCGTGCGCTGTGGCGGCGTGGAACAGTGCGCCATGGTCTCCAGCCGCCAGCAGGTTGCGCGCATCCGCCGTCTCGCCGTGCGGGCACTGGACTCATACCACCTGGCCGATCCGGAGCTGCCGTTTATCGCCCACGGAGAGAACACCACCTTCCGGGTGGACGCCACGGCCTGCGGGGTGGCGCGGCGTCGGCCGCCGACGGCCGCCATCCGCACCGCCGATGCCAATCGCCATCATCGATGGCATGTTACGGTCATGTAACATTTTCGTCGCGGTAATGAAATCCTCGATCCGCAGGCGTTACTACTTCCAACCGCCCGGTAAGCGTTTTCCGGTCGGCGGCGAGCCAGACTCCGTGTTCAGTCAGGCACCCAAGCCGCTGTCTTGGCCTTGCGGTAAGCGCTTACCAGTGAGCCAGCGACAGCGAGACACCCGAGGAGCCCGATGGCCGACACACAGCCGAACATTCAGGGGCCGCCCACGATCTACGACGTTGCGCGCGCCGCGGGTGTCTCGATCGCGTCGGTCTCCCGGGTGCTCAACGGTCACCGCAATCCGCGGCAGGAGACCAGGGACCGGGTTCTCCGGGCGGTCGCCGAGCTCGGGTACGTCCCGGACGGCGCAGCCAGGGCGCTGAGCGCCAGGCTCAAGGAAGTTGTCGGCGTCGTGTTCCGACGGGTCCCCTGGGTTGAGACTGGCGACGGCGCGTTCCCTGAGGAAGAAGAGAGCCTGCAGTTCACCGACGTGATCAACCGCGGCATCGAGGTGGCCGCTCAGCGCGGAGGCTACAACCTCCTCCTCGGCTCGGTCGTCATCGACGAGCATGACGCGCACCGGCGGATCATGACGATGGCGCGCAAGAGCGACGGCCTGGTCCTGCACGACCGCGTGCTCGAGCCAAGCCGGCTGGCCGAGCTCTCCCGGCACGTGCCGGTTGTCACGATGGCCGGCGTCGCCACCCAGACAACGGCGAACGTCCGCAGCGACAGCGGCACCGGCATGACCGAGCTTGCCAGGCACCTGATCCATGACCACGGCTACCTGACGATGGCCTACGTGGCGGGCCATGCCGACAGCCCTGACAACATCGCCCGCCGGCTCGCCCTCGCCGCGGAGGCGGCCAGCTCGGGCGTCTTGCTCATGGAGGGGCCGCAGTGGCAAGGCAACTACCTCGCCTCCGGCGGCGCGAACGTCGTCAGCCGGCTGCTGTCTGACGGTGTCAGGCTGCCGCGCGTCATCGTCTGCGCCAATGACCAGACCGCGCTAGGCGTCATGCACGCGCTGGCCCAGCACGGGATAGACGTGCCAGGGGAAATCGCCGTCACCGGCTTCGACGACATTCCGGTCGCGCGCCACTTGCGCCCGCAGCTGACCACCATCCGCCAGCCGATTGCCGAACTCGGCGCTACCGCGTTCGAGCTGCTGCGATCCATGATCGGCAACCACGAACCCGCCGAGCACGACATCGTCTTGCCGACGCGGCTGATGCGCCGGGCGAGCTGCGGCTGCCCGCCGGTCACCGCGCCGACCGGACAGCTCTCCCGTTCCGTGCTGCTGGCGAAGAGTGACTCGGCCGCTCCGGCCGAACGGGACGCACCCGCTGATCGCCGGCCTGGCGCCGACATCGCCGTTCCCGGGCAGAGGCCCGCGCCCGCTGACTCGCCCGAAGGAGCCAAAAGTTGAGGCTGCTTGCCAGGCGGACCGCGCTGTACCTCGTGACAGCCATCGTCGCCATCACAGTGAACTTCTTCATCCCGCGGCTCATGCCCGGTAACCCGGTCCAGGCCGCGATCGGTCACATGCAGTCCAGGGTTACGCCGGCGACGATCAGGGCGCTCGACCTCCAGTACGGGCTGAACACCAATCTTGGCCTGTGGGGCCAGTACCTGCACTACTGGAACCTGCTGCTGCACGGCAACCTGGGCATCTCGTTCAGCGCCTACCCGTCGACGGTCACCAGCGTGATCCGCGCCGCACTGCCGTGGACGATCGGCCTGGTCGGCCTCGCCACGATCATCAGCTTCGTGCTCGGGACACTGCTCGGGATCGCCGCCGCCTGGAGGCGCGGAAGCTGGCTCGACAACCTGCTGCCAACGATGACGTTCTTTCAGGCCGCGCCGTACTTCTTCGTCGCGATCTTGATGGTCGCGGTGTTCGCGACCAAGCTGGGCTGGTTCCCGACGAACTCCGGGTACAACACGACGCTGACCAACCCAGGCTTCAACGCGCCCTTCATCTCCAGCGTGCTCGGGCACGCCGTACTCCCGGCGCTCACGATCGTCGTCGGCTCGGTCGCGGGCTGGATCATCGGCATGCGGAACATGATGCTGACGACGATGGATGAGGATTACGTCCTCATCGCCCGGGCAAAGGGACTAAGCCAGCCGCGCGTCATCCAGTACGCGGCCCGGAACGCCATCCTGCCGAGCGTCTCAGGGTTCTCGCTCGCGATCGGCTTCGTGGTCTCCGGATCGCTGCTCACCGAGATCGTTTTCTCTTACCCGGGTGTCGGCTTCATCATGCTCCAGGCAGTCGCGAGCGAGGACTATCCGTTGCTCCAGGGCATCTTCCTGATCATCACGTTCGCGGTGCTCGCGGCCAACTTCATCGCCGACGTGACGTACTCCATCCTCGACCCCCGGACCAGCCAGGAGGCCTGACCAATGTCCACTGCCCTCGGCACCGATCCGCTGAGCACCGATCCGCACGGCACTGGCCCGAAGGGCGCCGGTCCGGCCGGAATCGGCGGGTCTGCCCCGGACGGCACTGGCCTGCCAGTCGCGGCCGGCCAGCAGGTCCTGTCGCCGCAACCTGGACGGCACCGCAAGAACCGGATACTGCAGCTGCCCCGGTCACCGAAGATCAGGATCGGCCTCGGACTGTCGCTGCTTTTCACGATCCTCGCCATCATCGGCCCGTGGATCGCGCCGCTGAACCCAAGCAAAAGCCTGTCCACTATGTCCGGCTTGCCGCAGCCGCCGTCGTCCGCGCACTGGCTCGGGACGACCCAGGTGCAGCAGGACGTGCTATCCCAGTTGCTGGTCGGCGGCCGGAGCACGATCCTGGTCGCGCTCATCGCGGGCGCGATCGCCACCGTCCTGGCGGTCGTCTTCGGGGTGACGGCCGGGTACTACGGCGGCCTGCTCGACGACCTGTTCTCGATGCTCGCCAACGTCTTCCTCGTGCTTCCGGCGTTGCCGCTGCTGATCGTGATCTTCGGTTTCCTGTCCAAGACAGCCAGCCCCAACGACCTTCTGATCGGCCTCGTCGTCAGCATCACGGGCTGGGCGTTCGGGGCGCGGGTGCTGCGGGCTCAGACGCTGTCGATGCGATCCAGGGACTACGTCCTGTCCGCCCGGATCATCGGCGAGCGCGGCTGGCGGATCATGCTGTTCGAGATCCTGCCCAACCTCACCCCGATCGTGGCCACATCATTCCTGTTCACGGTCATCTACGGGGTCGGCGCCTACACGGCGCTGTCGTTCCTTGGCGTGATCAGCGTGGCGCACTGGAGCTGGGGCACGATGCTCTACTGGGCCCAGAGCGCGCAGGCGGCACAGCAGGTGCATATCCAGTGGTGGTGGTTCCTGCCGCCTGGCGTCGCGGTCGGGCTGTTCGGGACGGCCCTTGCCCTGCTCAACTTCGGCATCGACGAGTTCATCAACCCGCGGCTGCGCGCGGCCGGGCTGACCAGGCGGAAGGCCAGGCAGGTTGGTCTGCCGCGGCGCGTGCCGCTCGGCCTCACCCCGGTGCTCCGCAGCCCAGACGAGAGCAGGCGGATATGACAGCTACCGACCAATCGACCCACGCTGGTGCCCTGTCGGGCCGGGCCGGCGAGCCGCTGCTCGAGGTCCGCGGGCTGTGCGTGGATTACGGAATCGGCCCGGCGGCCGTGCACGCCGTTGCCGGAGCGGACCTGACGCTGCGCCGCGGCGAGGTGCTCGGCCTGGCCGGCGAGAGCGGCAGCGGCAAGTCGACCCTCGCGTAC
This sequence comes from Streptosporangiaceae bacterium, assembly GCA_036393895.1. Taxonomy (GTDB): domain Bacteria; phylum Actinomycetota; class Actinomycetes; order Streptosporangiales; family Streptosporangiaceae; genus Chersky-822. The sequence goes on from DASWGE010000316.1 coordinate 4,660, forward strand.
GCCGTGACCCGGCTGCTGCGGCCGCCAGGAGTCATCATCGGCGGCTCGGTCCGGCTGCATCTGGATCCCGGCCCGACCCGTGACCTCCTCGCGGCTGGTGCGAGCGAGCTCCGGGGTTTGCGCTGGAACCATCTGGCCGTGGTGATGCAGAGTGCCATGAACGCGCTCAACCCGGTGATGTCCGTAGGCGCCCAGCTCACCGACGTGCTCCAGGCACACCGCCCCGATCTTGACCGGGCCGCCAGGAGGGCCAGGGCCGGGGAATTGCTCGAGCAGGTCGGCATCCCGGCTGACCGCTTGCGCAGCTACCCGCACGAGCTGTCGGGCGGGATGCGGCAGCGCGTCATGATCGCGATGGCGATCGCGCTTGACCCCCAGATCCTGATCATGGATGAGCCAACCACTGCGCTCGACGTCGTCACTCAGCGGGAGATAATCGAGGAGCTGATGTCGCTGCGGGACCGGCTGGGCTTCTCGATCCTGTTCATCACGCACGACCTGTCGCTATTGATCGAGATCGCCGACACGATCGCTGTGATGTATGCGGGCCGGCTCGTGGAGACGGCCCCGGCCGATGAGCTGTACCGTGCGCCCCGCCACCCGTACACGCTCGGCTTGCTGCGCTCGTTCCCCTCGCTGCACGGTCCGCGCCGGGAGATGACCGGCATCGCGGGCTCGCCTCCTGATCTGCGTCAGCTGCCTTCTGGCTGCGTCTTCCACCCTCGTTGCCCCTACGTAATGGACAAGTGCAGGATGCAAGAGCCGAAATTCACCGCCGCAGGTGCGGATCACGCAGCTGCGTGCTGGCTGCTGAATGCCGCCGAACCGCCGGCCCCTGAGCTCGCCGACAGGTCCCTCTCAGTCGTGCGGAGGCAATCATGACCGGGCCCAGCCCGACCCTGGCCGCGCCAGAGACCGGCCGCGTTCCGCTGCTCGAGGCCCGCGGTCTGACCAAGCACTTCCCGATCGGCGCGGGCAGGTTCAGCGTCCGCCGCGCCGTGGTCCACGCGGTTGACGATGTATCGCTTACGTTGCCTGCCGGAAGCATCACGGCGATCGTCGGCGAGAGCGGCTCGGGCAAGTCAACGCTCGCCAAGCTGCTGGCCAGGCTGATCAAGCCGACCAGCGGACGCCTGGCGCTCGATGGTCGTGAGATCTCCGCAAGCTCGCGGGTGCGCCGGAGTTACGCCCGCCAGGTTCAGCTCGTGCTCCAGGACCCGTTCGCCTCGTTGAACCCAATCCATGACGTGCGGTATCACCTGGTCCGGCCGCTAAAGCTGCACGGGATCACCGGATCGGGCCGACCCGGCGGCACCGCTGCAGACGGCCAGGGCCGAGGGCTTGACCAGGCGGTGGCCGACCTGCTCGAACGCGTCGCGCTCACGCCGACTGACCAGTTCGCCGGCAAGTATCCGCACGAGCTGTCGGGTGGCCAGCGGCAGCGTGTTGCGATCGCCCGCGCTCTCGCCGTGGCGCCGAGTGTCTTGCTCGCCGACGAGCCGGTCTCCATGTTGGACGTCTCGATCCGGCTTGGCGTCCTCAACCTGCTCGCCGACCTGCGCGAGCGCGACGGCCTGACGATCGTTTACGTGACGCACGACATCGCGTCGGCAAGGTACCTGGCGGACACGATCGCCGTGATGTACGCCGGCCGGATCGTCGAATCAGGCCCGGCGAGCACGGTGACCGACCAGCCCGAGCATCCGTATACCCAGCTGCTGCTCAGCGCGGCGCCCGACCCCGACCGCGCGCAGGCCCCGTCGCTTCTAGGCCGCGGCACGCCGCCCAACCTGGTCACGCCGCCGCCCGGCTGCCGGTTCCATCCGCGCTGCCCGCATGCCATGCGAATCTGCGCCGACACCGTGCCGGTCCCGGCCGAGGTGGTCGCCGGACAGGCCAGCGCGTGCTGGCTGCACGCGATGCACCTGACCGCCGCCCAGCGCGCCCCGCTCAAGAACCGTCCGGCCGACAGCCGACCGGGCACAATGGAGTCGAGGTAATGAACCTACCGATCGTGAAGAGCCTGGTCCTGGCAGGCGCCCTGACCATCGGCGTGGCTGCCTGCAGCAGCTCACCAGGGAGCGGCCCACCGGGCACGGCCAAGGGCCAGCCCCTGGTCATCGTCAGTAACGCCGGCCAGACCTTCACACAGTCCTTCAACCCGTTTGTGTCGACGTCGCTCGGCAACTCCAACGCCACGACGGCCCTGATCTACGAGCCGCTGCTGATGTTCAATATCATGCGGCCTGCGCAGCCGCCGATCCCGTGGCTGGCCACCGGTTACCAGTGGTCCGACGGCGGCAAGACCCTCACGCTCACGATTCGCAAAGGCGTGAAGTTCAGCGATGGCAAGCCGATGACCGCCAGGGACGTGGCATTCAGCTTCAACCTGCTGAAGAACAACCCCTCGCTGGCCCCCAGCTCCCCGCCCCCGGTCCCGCTGAGCGCGACGGCGCCCAACCCGACCACGGCGGTGCTGACCTTCAAGCAGCCTGAGTACGCCAACTTGTTCCAAATCGGCGGGATGTACATCGTCCCGCAGCACATCTGGCAGAAGATCTCCGCCCCGGCGACCTTCGCCGACCCGAAACCGGTCGGCACCGGTCCCTATGTGGTCTCGCAGTTCTCCGCGCAGAAGTACACCCTTGCCAAGAACAAGAAGTACTGGCAGCTCAGCAAGGTCCACGTACCGTCGATCATCTTCCCGAACTACGTCAGCAACGACACGGCCAACCCGGACCTGTCCGGCGGCCTGATTGACTACGCCGGCAACGCCGTCAGCAATGTCCAGGCAAACTTCCTCGACCGGAGTCCAGACTTCCACACCTGGACCTCGAAGCAGCCGTGGTTCTCGGCCAACAACGTCGTCACGCTCTGGCTGAACGTCACCAGGCCGCCGCTCAACGATCCCAAGGTCAGGCTCGCCATCAGCGCGGGCATCAACAGGCGGCAGCTATCGGTGCAGGGCGAGACCAACTACGAGCCGCCGGCTACCTCGTCAAGCGGCCTGCTGCTGCCGACAGATGAGAAACTGCTCGCCCCCACCTACGCCAACGACCTCAAGCCCACCTCCGACCGGGCTGCAGTCGCCAGGCTGCTGAAGGGCGACGGCTGGTCGAAGGTCAAAGGCAAGTGGACGAAGCACGGCAGGACGATCAAGTTCTCGATCGAGGACCCGGCCGCCTACACCGACTACGCCACCGGCGCCCAGCTCATCGCCACCCAGCTGAACGACCTGGGCTTCGATGTCTCGTTCAAGGGCGTCCAGGCCACCCAGTGGTACGCCGACTACCCGGTTGGCAACTTCGACGCGATGATCCACTGGAGCAACCAGGGGCCCAACCCGTACTACTACTTCACGAACTGGATCGACAGCTCTCAGTCGGCACCGATCGGCAAGCCGGCCGGCAACAACTACGGAAGGTTCAGCAGCCCCGAGGCTCAGCAGGCCATCGCCCAGTTCGCCGGCACCAACGACCCGTCAGTGCAGCAGACCGCGCTCAACACCCTGCAGCGGGTCATCTCCACCCAGGCGCCGGTCATACCGCTGCTCTACGGCGCCGCCTGGTACGAATACAGCACCAGGCACTACACCGGCTGGCCGACCGTGCATAACCAGTACAACAACCCTATTCCGGGCAATCCGTACATCCTCAACACGATCCTGCACCTCAAGCCGGTGAGCTGATGAACAGCAGCATGCCGAACTCCGGTCTCGTCGCGGCGCTATCCCTGCACGAGAAAGTGCTCCTGGTGACCGGCGCGGACAACTGGAGCACGCAAGGCGCCGAGGTGCTCGGCCTCCGCCCGATGATCATGTCGGACGGCCCGGCCGGCGCGAGGGGCGTCATCCTGGACGAGCGGCACCCGTCTACCAGCCTGCCCTGCCCGTCCGCCCTCGGCGCCACCTGGGACCCGGGACTCGTGAGCGAGATCGCCGCCGCTCTCGGCGCGGAAGCCAGGAGCAAGGGGATCCACGTCCTGCTCGGCCCGACCATCAACCTGATGCGCACGCCTCTCGGCGGCCGCGGCTTCGAGTGTTTCTCCGAGGACCCGGTGCTGACCGCCCGGATCGCGGTCGGGTACGTGCGCGGGCTCCAGGGAGCCGGCGTCGCCGCGACCGTCAAGCACTACGTGGGCAACGACTCCGAGACTCAGCGCTGGAGCTATGACGCCCGCATCGCCGAGCGCGTGCTCCGCGAGGTGTACCTGCTGCCGTTCGAGGCCTGCGTCCGCGAGGCCGAGGCAGGCCTGGTCATGGCCGCCTATAACAAGGTCAACGGCACCTCGATGACCGAGAACGCGCGCCTGCTCAAAGACGTGCTGAAAGGCGAGTGGGGCTTCCCGGGCGTCGTCATCTCGGACTGGAGCGCGGCCCGCAGCACCGCAGCGAGCGCGCTCGCCACGCTGGACCTGTCGATGCCGGGACCAGGCGGGCCGTGGGGCGAGCAACTGGCGCAGGCCGTGGCAGACGGCATGGTGCCTGAGGAGGTGCTCGATGACAAGATCATCCGCCTGCTTGGCCTCGCGCGCCGGGTCGGGGCTTTGCGCACAACCGAGAACGGCGACCGCCGCGCGGGAGCAGCCGTGCGGTTCGTCGATCCCGCCTTGCTGCGCAGGGCCACCGCCGCATCCTTCGTCCTGCTCAGCAACACCGGGGTGCTGCCACTGCCTGAACCTGGCATCCGCCGGCTCGCCGTGCTCGGCCCCGGCGCGGTAAAGCCGACGATCCAGGGCGGCGGCAGCGCGGTCGTTGCTCCCGCCGCCCGGTCAACGCCGGCGGCCGCGCTGACCAGCCGGCTCGCTGGAAAGGCCGAGGTTGAGGTCGCGGAGGGATGCCAGACCTGGGTGCTGGTGCCGTTGCCGCCGCCTGGGTCACTGCGCGACCCGGTGACCGGTGAACCTGGGCTGCAGGTGGAGTTCGTGGACGCATCCGGCACGGTGCTGCGGACCGAGCACCGGACCTCGCCGGCGCTGACCTGGTGGGACGGCGTCCCGCCTGGCGTCGGCTGGGGCAAGGAGGGCCGGATCGTGCTGCACGCGCGGTTCCGCCCCGATCTGAGCGGGCCGTACCTGCTCGGAGCCGCCGGGGTCGGGCATCTGACCATCACCGTCGACGGCGAGACCGTGGCGGACCGGCCGACGGCCGTACCCGCCGACCCGGTCGAGGCCATGGCCCGGCCTGGCCAGGTCGGGGCGCGCCTGGAACTCCAGGCGGGCCGGGAGGTTCAGGTCAGGATCGAATTCAGGCCCGCCGCCGACGGCGAGGGACCACTCGCGCTCAGGCTTGGCATCGTGCCGTCCCTGGATGGCGACGCGATGATTGCCGCCGCCGCCGAGGCCGCCCGCACGGCAGACGCCGCCATCGTGGTCGTGGGGTCCGCCGAGATGACCGAGAGCGAGGGGTTCGACCGGCCGACCCTTGCCTTGCCCAGCCGCCAGGACGAGCTCGTCAGCCGGGTCGCGGCGGTGAACCGCAAGACCATCGTCGTGGTCAACTCGGGCATGCCCGTGCTGATGCCATGGGCGGGCCAGGTGGCCGCGGTGATCCAGGCGTGGCTGCCCGGGCAGACGATGGGCGATGCCCTGGCCGATGTCCTGTTCGGCGATACCGAGCCGGGCGGAAGGCTGCCCGTGACGCTGCCTGCGGCCGAGGCCGACTGCCCGGTGCTCGACGCCACGCCCGTGGATGGGGTTCTCGAGTACAGCGAGGGCTTGCTGCTGGGCTACCGCGGCTACGACGCGAGCGGCGTCACGCCGCTGTTTCCGTTCGGCCATGGTCTGGGCTACACCAGCTGGGACTACGAGATGATCCAGGCACTGACGGCGGATTACCAGCCTGGCCAGGAGCTTGACCTGCGGGTAGTTGTGCGCAATGCCGGATCACGGCCCGGCCGGGAGGTGGTCCAGGCGTACCTGGCCGGGCCGCCAGGCGACCGGAGCAGGCCGGCGCGCGTGCTCGCCGCGTTCGGGATCGCCGAGGCGGCGCCCGGCGAGCAAGCCGAGGTGCTGCTGCGGATCCCCGCGCGGCTGTTCGCGCAGTGGGACGAGGACCGGGATGCCTGGATCTGGCCGCCGGGCCCGTTCACTGTCCTGATTGGCCGCTCCTCCCGCGACCTGCGCCTCTGGCTCCCCGTCCCGACGGGCTGACTGATCGGCGGACCCAGCGCCACCAACCGCGAGCTAGACGGCGACTCAGGCTCCGTCGACTACCCCTGGCAGGTGACCCGCTCACGCAAGCGCTCGTTCGCCTCCAGCGCCCGGGCCAGGACATCCTTCAGCCAGGCATCAGCATCCGCCTCAGCGAGCACGCCAGCCGGGACCGTCACCTAGCACAGCAAACAGCATCACGCCCGGCGTGTCGTACCCCCAGCCAGCACGCGCCCCAGGCCGCCCACCCACAATGATTTACGGCTACTTGCGATCGCCCGGTGATCAGGTCCGTGGCGATGACGGGTGAGAACTCGCCCGCCTGGGTCCCCGCACCGACGCCGCAGCCGCCATCGGACTCACCGGGTGCCTTGATCCAAAGGCCCATGTCGCCGCGGTCATCGAGCACTCGCGGGACCGAACCAAGCTGCCGCCCGGGTGGGTTGCACCACGGTCTGGCTCCGCCGGCGCTGCTGCCGCCGCAATCGAGATGGGGCATGTCATACGCGACCAGGACCGGCAGCTTGTGCTCTGTGGACGCGGCGAGAGTGTAGCCCGACACGGCAGCGGTGATGTCACCGCTCCATGCGCCGAACCACTTTGCTGTCGGCTGGTTCGCGATGCGCTGTACGATCTCTTGCACCCGGGGGTCGCCGGGATGGGCCCGAACCCAGTTGGCCGCCTGCGCGTGAGAGTCAATGAAGAGCTGACTCGCCAGTGCGCCCCCGCCGGCGCCCGGCAGAGCTCGCGAGATCGAGCCGCCGGCGCGATGAACTCGTCCACCAGCGCTGCCCTTCCCGTTGCGGCTGGTGTCGATGACGAACCGCTTGGCCATTCCCAGATCCCGATCCAACTCGGTCGCGTAGCCGATCTCCCGACCGGTTGCATCGAAGTTGGACACGTTCAGCGCGAACCCATAGGCCTGAGCGACATCGGCGGCTCGGAGGCGGGCCGCCATCTGGCCAGCCGGCACCCAGTTCGAGTGGCCCGCATCCAGATACACCTGGTCGCTCGTCGTCTGGAGGGTCTTGACGGCGTACGACAGCATCTGCAGCCGGGCCTGCCGCTGGGCGTTGTCCAGGCAGCCGTTCAGCTGAGCGAGCGCGTCCGGCTCCAGGATCACCACTGCGGGCCGGTCACCGAGGCCGGCCGCGAACCCGTTGACCCACTTCTCGTACGCCTTCTCGTCGCGCTCGAGCCGGCGATTCGCCGCGTGCTCGTGACCGGCCGCCTGCCCGCGGAGGAGCAGATACCCCAGCGCGACGAGCACGAGAAGTCCACCCGCCGCGATCATCGCGACCATTCTCCGACTGAGCCCCCAAAACCAAGCCACGGCTGGGAGTATTCCCCGGGTTCCTAAAGCACGGTTACCAGGGGCGTAACTTCCGTCTGATGATCCTGCGGGACCACAACCACCTTGGGATTGTCCGCCTGACCGGAAGCGTTCGGCACGGCCCTGTGCATGCCGCCCGGTGATGAAGCGGGCCATCCGCTCGGTCACGAACTCCTCGAGATCGTGGGACACCGTCGTCGATTTCCCTTTGGCGAAGTTGTAGGGTTCCAAGAATCGTGTCATGGTCTCTGAGCTGCGACGTCGCGGTCAGGTTGGTGGTGCTCATGCTGCCCGTGCGCTACAGCGGCCCCAGTGCACGACCTCGGCGAAGGGCCGGCGGCTGGGCCTGGTCAGCGGCCGCAGCGGCCGGTCGGCCGGGTAGCCCAGACCGATCAGGTAGACGGCGAAGTAGCCGTCTGGGAATCCCAGGACCCGCTGTGCCTGCTCCTGGTCCATGACGGCCGAGTGGCCGGAGCCGACGCCGAGGTCTGCCGCCGCCAGCATGACGTTGGCGGTTGCCTGACCCAGGTCGTACATCAGCCAGTCGCGGTGCATCTCGTCCTCCGGCTCCCTGGCCACCAGGCCGATCGTCGCCGCCGACCGGGCGATGTGCCTTCCGCCCGGATCCCAGACCTTCGCCAGCTCGACCAGCTGCTCGCGGTCGGTCACGACCACGAAATTCCAGGGCTGCCAGTTTCCCGATGACGGTGCTCGCCGTCCCGCCTCAACAAAGCGCTCGAGATTCTCGCGGGCGATCGGCTCATCGGTGTACTGGCGCACGTTGCGGCGCGCCCGGATGGTGTCCCACGTCTCCATGTCGTAGTCCTACCCCACGCGCAGGCTGCGGCAGGCCACAACTGCAGAACCGCCGGCGCCCCGCAATTAACGGCCGCTGCTCCGCACCGCCGAGCGCCGGCTCAAATCGCCAGCCAACCGGGTACCCAGGATCGCGGGTTTACGCCGCTGCGTCTGCTGTACCTGATCTTCCGGCGCAGCGGACCTACCCGCCCAGGCGCGGCCGACTGCCGATCGAGGCGCGACTCGCCGCACTGATCGGGCGCATGGCCCGGGAGAACCCTGGCTGGGGCTACCAGCGGATCCAAGGCGAGCTGCTGGGTCTTGGCTACCGGGTCAGCGTCGCGACGATCCGGCGGGTGCTGAAACGTCTGCGAATACCGCCCGCACCGCGGCGTCGTGATCACTTGGCGGCAGTTCCTGCGGACGCCGGCGGCGTCCATGCTCGCATGCTTCAGTTAGCGTTCAAGCGCTCGATCGGTTGGCCTGTGATGTCCGCGATGACCTCGAAGTCCTTGTCCAGGTGCAGGACGATGAGCCCGGCCAGCTCCGCAGTCGCCGCGATGATCAGGTCCGGAATCGACGGCGCCCGGTGCCGCCCGCGATCCGCCAGCAAAGTCAGGACCTCGACCGCCCGGTCCTCGATCGCCGGGGTCAGGTACTCCACCGGCATCGCCGACAGTGGCGGCTGCCGCAGCCCGGTCCGCAGCTCGGTTCCCGACCGCGCCGAGTAACCGACTTCCAGCCGGGTGACCGTGGTGATCCGCACCATGCCACGCTCGATCCGCCCGGCCCATTCATCAGCGTCCGGGCTCGCCGACAGGTGCACCAGCGCCGACTTGTCGACCAGCCAGGTCACTGCCACGCCCGCGACATCACGTCCGGGTCCGCCAGGTCGCCGAATGTCTCAGCGAACCGGGCCAGATCCTCAACGCTCACCCTCGACCCTGGCGTCGCGGCGTCCTGCGCCAGACGGCGGCGCACGTACTCGCTGCGTGACAGGCCCAGCCTCCCGGCATGCGCGTCCACCGCCGCGATGACATCATCCGGCACATCGCGGATCAGCACATCAGTCATGCCCACCTCCCCAGTGATATCTGATGATATCATGACGGTCTTTCGAGCCTCCGCCACTGTCAACTGATGGCACGCGCTGCTGCGGGCCCGCGCCAGGCCGGACCATCCCGTCCTGCATGCTCGCCGATCACCGGCTCCACGACCTGCCACTTGCCGGTCTCGATCTGGCCGACCCGGCTCTTGCCGATGTCGATATTGATCGCGGCACTGCCGCTGAGCGGCAACCCGCTTACATCACCAGCGGGCTGTCCGGAAGGTCTTCGCGGCGGACCCGGATCGCGATGACGGTGACGATGAGCGCGAGCACGGTTGCTCCCGCGCCCAGGGTCAGCGCGATGGTTATGCCGCTGGACAGCGCGTGATCATAGATGGGGCTGCCCGGCCCGGTGGCGTGCCCGGCGAGGTTGTGGCCGGCTGCGACTTGGCTGAGTGAGTTCCTGACATGTCTGTTGACGACGGTCCACGCGACGCTGCCGATGACTGCCAGGCCGACGGCGCCGCCGATCTGCTGGCCGGCGTTGAACATGCTGGAAGCCACTCCCTGGTGTTCGTCGGCTATGCCGGCGACCAGAGCCATCGTGAGCGGGACGAAGATCAGCCCGGCCGCCGCGGCGAAGACGATCAGCGGCAGGGCGATGCCGGTCAGGTAGTGGCCGTGCTCGCTGACACGGGACAGCCAGAACATTCCGACCGGAGCGATCAGGGCGCCGATGGTCATGGGTACGCGTGCGCCGAAACGCGGGACCAGCTTGGAGCAGATCCCGGCGACCACGATGAAAGCGCCAACGAACGGCAGGTAGGCCAGGCCGCCGCGAAGCGCGCTGTAGCCCCACACGACCTGGGTGAAGAGCGTGAGGAAGAAGAACATGCCGAAGAAGGTCGAGGCCAGGCAGAGCAGGATCAGGTAGACGCCCGCGCGGTTCCGGTCAGCGAAGATCCACAAGGGCAGCAGCGGCTGCTTCGACCGAGCTTCGATGACCACGAACGCGATGATCGCCGCCGCGGCGCCGGCCAGCGCGAGAATGGTGGCCGTGTCTGTCCAGTGCGCTATACCGTCGGGTCCGGTGGCGCCGTGGGTGAGGCCGTAGATCAGCAGCGCGAATCCTGCCGTGCCGGTGACGGCGCCTGGCAGATCCCAGCGCCGGGGATAGCGCTGCGACTCCGGTATCGCGAATCGGGCGCCGAAGGCGAGCAGCAGGCCGATGGGCACGTTGACGAAAAAGACCCACCGCCAGGACGCGTAGGTGGTGAGGAGCCCGCCGGCAACCACGCCGACGCCGCCGCCCAGCCCGGTCATCGCGGCGTACATGCCAAGCGCCCGCGTGCGGAGCCTGCCCTCGGGGAAGGTCACGGCGATCAGCGACAGGCCTGCCGGCGCGGCCAGTGCCGCCCCGACGCCCTGCAGCACGCGAGCGGTGATCAGCAGTGCCGAGTTCGTGGCGAAGCCGCCGAGCAGCGAGGCGAGGGTGAAGAACAGGATGCCGGCGCTGAACATCCGCCGTCGGCCGAGAATATCGCCGGCCCGCCCGCCGAGCATCAGCAGGCCGCCGAATGTCACGGCATATCCGGTCACCACCCACTCCAGGCCGGTGCCGGAGAAGTGCAGTGCCTGCTGGATGTGCGGCAGGGCAGTGTTGACGATGAGTTCGTCGAGCACCAGCATCAGCTGGGCCATGGAGATCACCACGAGGGCGAGCCCCAGATGCCGGGATATGGCCGGGGCGGCAGCGTCGAGCTGCGCGCCAGTCGGCCTGACCTCGGTGATATTGGCGGTCATGGGATGTTCCTCCCTAGAGAAGGGCGTAGCGGGCTAGCGCCATGGCTGGTGTGGTCACGGCGTCGTGCGTAGGTGATGGTGGCTGCGAGGCCTCGGTAGCCGGATGCGGCGACATGCCTGGGCGGCGCGGCGGCCCGCCGCTGGCACGCCCGGGGTGGGCTAGCCAGGAACCCCCTTGCTGCGCGCGAACACGCTGACGAGATTCCCTTCGGGGTCCCTGAAGATCATCGAGCGGTTCCCCCAGGGCTGGATGGTGGGAAGCATGACCCACGCCACGCCTAGCGGCGCGATCCGCTCGTACTCCGCGTCAACGTCCTCGGCCATGAAGTCGAGGATGATCTCGTCCCGGCCCGGCTGAACCTCGAACCGCGCCGCCAGGTCGTCGCCGCACTCGGTGAAGCGGCACTTAGAGAAGCCGACCGACACTGCGCCTGCCGGGACCTCGACGTAGTACTCATTGAGCGCCACCGGAGTCCCCGTGAGCCTGGCGTAGAACGCGGCCAGCCCCTCGACGTCGTCGGTCACGATCCGGCTCTGGACCAGTTCCATGTCAGCTCCCCGCACCACTGGCGGTCTCGGGTCGGCCGGCGTCGGCCTGGCCGAACCCTGGCGCGCCTGCCGGGATGTCCAGCTCAGTCCCGGCGTAGTTGAGGAAGTAGGAGGTGAAGACGGTCAGGCCCAGGTAGGCGAAGGCCTCGGCAAGCTGCTCGTCGCTCCAGCCGCTGCCCGCAGCCCGGGCCCAGGTCGGGTCGCTGACGTGCCCGGAGTTCGCCGCGGCTTCCCGCACCACGCTGATTAGCGCGTCGGTCTTCTCCTCGCCGATGTCCTTGCCCGCGCGGAGCACCTCCACCTGGTCCGGCCGCCAGCCGGACCGCAGCGCGAGCATCGAGGTGATGGCGAGCGCGTATTCGCTGCCGTCGTGGACCGCGGCAGCGAGCATCAGCGCAGAACGGGCGGGCGCCTCGAGGGTGCCGGGCCGGGCGGTGGCCCGCCTGATCGATACGTAGGCGTCGAGTACAGCCGGCGAATGCGCCATCTGCGCGTGCAGGTTAAGCAGCCGTCCGGTCGGTGACAACTGGACCATTTCCGCCAGCAGGGACCGCGTGGCCATCGGGGCGTCCCCGATGCTGTGGCTCGGTATGCGGGTCATGATGATTCCCTTCATCGCCGGAGTGCCAATACCAGGCAGGGCTGCGGCACGTCACAGGCAAGGACGACATGGGAACCGGGAAAGTGACACCAAGGCCTCGGGCGGCCGTGCGTTGTCACAATGCGCAGAGCTGCGTCGTCCAGTAAGAAGAGTCACATGCGCGCGACCTCGCCGGGCAGGCGAACGCGGAGCGGCCGGTCTCAGGAAGGATGCGGCATGCACGGTGAACAGGACGGCGCGAAGATCAGCCAGGCCTACCAGGACCACCGCCCATACCTCCTTGATCTCGCATTCCGCATGCTCGGCGACATCGGCGCGGCTCAGGACATCGTGCAGGACGCGTTCACGCGCCTGATGGCCGCGAAGCTCAGTGAAATCGAGGACGAGCGCGGATGGCTGATCGTGGTGACCAGCCGACTCTGCCTGGACCAGATCAAGTCAGCCCGCTCCCGCAGGGAGCGCGCCCACGACTCCAGCGAGATCGAGTTCGTCGCACCGCGCCATTCGGGGCTGGCCGATCCAGCCGACCGGGTCACGTTCGACGACGGAGTCAGGCTCGCGCTGCTCGTCGTGCTGCAGCAGCTCAGCCCTGCCGAGCGGGTCGTGTTCGTCCTGCACGATATTTTCCGCATGCCGTTCGATACCGTCGCCGAGACGGTGGGCCGCAGCGCGCCAGCCTGCCGCCAGCTCGCCGGCCGGGCCAGGCAGAAGATAGCCGCGGGCCCGGGCAGTGCCCACTTCGACATCGCTTCCACCGAACATCGACTGGTCACCGAGAAGTTCATCGCCGCGTGCTCGAGCGGCGACTTCAGCGGCCTGCTCGAGGTACTGGCTCCCGATGCCTGGGGCGATGTCGATCTCGGGCCCGGAGTGGAAGGCCCTGGAGTCTTCAGGGGCGCGGATCGGATCGCGCAGAACCTGCTGCGCTTCTGGGGCCACGGCGCAATACTCGTCTCCCTGCCGGTCGGCGGTCAGCCCGCGGTGCTCGCCTTCACCAGGCGGCAACTTGCCGGGGTGCTGATGTTCACGATGCGAGGCGAGCTCATTCAAGCAATCCACGTCATCGCCGACCCCCGCAGGTTGGACTTCCTCCGCTCGCAGCTCGCGCCCCCGGCCTAGCGCGGCCGCCAGGACTCGGGCCGCGCCAGCCTCGCCATGTCACTATCCGCGGACACGTCACGTCCTTACTGGTGCCGCCGCAACTCCGGCGGCCGAAGAAGGAGCGGCAAGATGAATTCGCAGCCTCAACGGCTGGCTCACGGCGCTGCCGGCCCGCTTGAGCCGGTCGGGCCATCACCGATTGCCAGGATCGTGATGCGGCCAATGACCAAGATGCTCAACCCGCTGATCGTCAAGCTCGCCGGCCGGCAGCACTTCCGCATGGCCGCGCAGATCCGGCACGTCGGCCGGCGCTCGGGGCGGACCTACACGACGCCGGTCAGCGCCAGGCGCAGTGGTGACATGATCCTGATCGCGCTCACGTTCGGCAATCAGTCCGACTGGTCACGCAATGTGCGGTCGGCCGGCCGCGGCTCAATCCGGATCGAGGGCGAAGACTACGACGTCACGCAACCCCAGATCATGAGCCGCGAGGAGGCCAGGCCGCTCGTGCAGGCCGCGTTCAGCCCCATGGAACGCGCCGGCTTCCGCATGCTCGGCATCAAGCAGGTCATGGCCCTGCGGCTGGTATCAGCCACGCATCTGCCGGGCGCGGCAGCCGCCGCGAACACCACGGGCGCCGCATAGACCAGACGCCGCCCCGGGCTCGCAGCGCAGACCAATACCCACAACCCGCGTTGCTCAGCGGCAGCGCCTCACGCAGCCGGGCCTGCCGCTCCATCGTGCCCGGCGCATCACCTCACTGGATCCCCCACCTGCGCTGATGTCCCCGCAGTCGCATCACAGCTCCCCCAGTCTGCGCGTTTCGCGCGAGTCCTATTGGCACGGTCATTGGCAGCACCTTACAAAGCCACGCGGAGTCGGAAGGAAGTGAGACACGTCGTGACTATTGTTCTGCTTGCAGAATGTGACTTCGGACGCAGCGTCAGCCGACTCGCAGGAGCTCGTCGCCGAAGTCGGCCATCAGGCTCAGCCGACCGCCGAGCGCCTCCACGTACCGGTCCAGCACATCGCGGGTAGCGACCTTCCCGGTCTCAATCTGGCTCACCCGGCTCTTGCCTACTCCCATCCGCGAGGCGACCTGCGCTTGGGTGAAGCCGCGGCGGCGGGGAATCTCCGCCAGCCACGGGCCTCGGCCAGCATCGCCTCCTTGCCTGCTTCGAACTCCTCGCGGCCGATCCGTTCGATGTGCTCGTCGCGGATGTCCGACCACTTGCTATGCGGCATCACGCGCCTCCTTCTTCCTCGGCCCGCTCTTTCAGGTAGATCTCGAGCAGTTGCTCCGCCAGCGGGATCGCCTCTCGGTAGCGCCGTCAACCAGATGTGCCAGAACCGCCGTTCGGGGTAGCTCGGGCATGTCAATGTTTATGGATTCTGACTGCACCGAGCGGGTGGTCTGCACGGGGCAGAGTTACGGCTGTTCCCAGTGGTCGAGCACTTCGTAGTGCGCTGCGCGCCGATCGAAGTCGGCGAGCACTTAGGATCAAGGCGACAGGACGCGACAGTCGGAGGAGGTGCGGTAAATGATCATGACGAGGCCGATTCCCCTCTCTAGGCCAACTCCCCTTCAGGGGCTGACTCCTCTCAAGTTGCTTGGCGGTGGCCTGCTGCTGTGGCACATCGACCGGGCCGTTAAGCACCAGCGGACCTGCCCAGAATGCGCCGACCGCGACTTCTTGGCCATTACGTTCGATGTAGCGCACATGTGGAAAGCAGCGTAACCCGACGATGACACGGCCGGCGGGCTAGGCCCCAGAGCCCGCATCCGAGGATCGCAGCGGACCCTGATCCTGCACGAGCATGACAGCCTGCTCCGCGCCGCACGCGCCGACTGGACTGCCAGCACCGGGCTGTGCGAGGACTACATGAAACACCGCCGCAACGTCGAGCGCGCTGTCGCGCAGGTCGCCGCCTCTCCTCCCTTTGGGCCCGGTACTAAGGAGCGATCCCGGCCCACCCACCGACGACGATGGCCAAGATCTCGCCTTCACGAACGGCGTTCACGACGTCCCGCCCATGCCGCTGGTCTCGCCGCCGCCCTGGCCGCCGGGCCGGGCCAGGAACGCCGCCAAGACTCTTGCACCGAAGTACCAGGCCAGCAGGAGCAGGCCAGCCCAGAAGACCGCTGTCGAAATGTTGTACAGGCCATTGATTCGCGAGCACAGGGTTGCGCCGCCCGTCGGGCCGGCGCCCGGTACCGGGCCATTCCACACCGGCGACGTGCATGCCTCGTGGACATATGACCACGTGTAGTCGCCTGCGCCTGCGTGGTTGACGAAGGTGACGAATAGTGACCACACGGTCCACACGGCGAGCAAGATGACGCCGGCCCGCAGTACCCGCACGTCAGGTATTTTGATGTTCATCGGCTTGATCTCCGTTTCACCGCGCCGCGCAGGAATGCCCCGGAGTTACAGGCACAGGTACTGATTATCGCCGCCACGGCGCCATTGCGTGCGCTACTTGGCGTTGCCGCAAGTGACGTACTCGATGGCGGTATTATCAGAATCGCCGGGCACTAGATCAGACTGATCCGATTCAGACCAGTTGCCCCGTACGTGTAGATAAACGTGTAGCCCGAGCCATCCGCTGCTGGCTGCGCGCCGAAGAACCTGAAACCGTTCCCTTCGGGTACTTGCAAAACGACAACATCGCCATAGCCGCTCGGCGCGCTAAGCGGCGAAAAGAGACGATTCAGGGTGCATAGCGGGTTATCGGGATTCACAACGCCGACGCTTGCGCTGACCCCGTTTCGGGAAGTTCAGGTCGCACGTTTCGATCTGGTAACCCGAAAGATCGCCGGGCCATGCGGGGCCCGGTAGCACCCGGTGCGTTGCCATCATCGCAGCATGCCTGCCGCAGCAGCGCCGGGTCGGGCAGGACGGCCGGGCCGGCCGCGTCGAAGCGGGTCTGCGGGGACTTCTCGGCGGGCTCAGGGGCTGGTCGGTTGCTTGTGTACCGACGCCTGGTAGATCTGCTCGATCGAGGAGTCGAGCTGGGCGTTGAACTGCTCGTCGGTCTGATTTTCGGTCAGCCCTTCGAGAAGCGCGCGCGAGAAGCTGGCGATGAGGGTGGGATCGCGGGCGAGCCGGGCGCAGGCCTCGTCCCGGCTGTAGCCGCCCGACAAGGCGACGACCCGCAGGACGCGCGGGTCAGATGCCAGGTCGCCGTACAGGCCAGGCCGGGTCGGGATGGTGATCTTCAGCATCACGGTCGTGTCCCCGGGCAGCGCCTCGACGTGCTTGGCGATGGCGTCGCGCAGCAGCGTCTCGGCCTGCTCCTTGCGCGGGCTGGAGATGCTGACCTCGGGCTCGATGACCGGCACCAGGCCGGCGGCCAGGATCCGGCTCGCGTAGCCGAACTGCTGGTCCACGATCGCGGCGATCCCGGCCTCGCGGGCGTCGTTGATCACCGACCGCATCTTGGTACCGAAGATGTGGTGCCGCTGCGCGCGCTCGAGCAGATCATCGAGGGCCTCGATGGGCTTCATGAGCTGCACGCCGTCCTGCTCGGCGGCAAGCCCCTGGTCGACTTTCAGGAACGGCACCACGTTCTTCACCTCCCACAGGTACCGCGCCGCGGGGACGCCGCGGACGTCCCGTTCCATGGTCTGCTCGAACAAGATCGCCGCGAGAACGCGCGAGCCGTCAAACGCCGGGCTGGTCAGCACCCGGGTCCGCATGGCGTGGACCAGGTCGAACATCTCGGCGTCGGAGCTGTAGCGGTCCCGCCCGATGCCGTACTCGGCCAGCGCCTTCGGCGTGCTGCCGCCGCTCTGGTCAAGGGCAGCGAAGAAGCCGCGGCCGGTCCTGACTTTCTCGGATTGGGTAGTGTTCACGCTTCGTTATTCTGGCACCAGCCGTACCGGGCTGGCCCCGAGGGGATGACGGGGGCGACGAGCGGGGCGGTCACGGCCGTCCCCCGAGCCGGGAGACAGCAGGCCGCCAGGCGCCGAACGGCCCCAATCGAGCCGCACGGCCGCATGTTCAAGCGGCGGGGGAAGTTCACCGGTCTGTGTGCACGAGAGGAACTTGAACACCGAAACGGAAATCTCCCCTTGTGTCCGGCAGCACCTGGCGGGTGCCCTCCACGCCAGAAATCCGGTCACCCTTCGTAAGAAAGACAATGGCGCACACGCGGAAGTATCCGCCGATATCTGGCGGGCCGTAGGTCCGCAAGGACGGTGCTTCGGGAGGCGCTCAGAAGTGGTGATTCAGTGCCCAGCTTGGTCAGCACGCCTGCAGTTATCCGGCCAGCTCATGGGCTCTTAGCAGCGGGCTGGGGGTGGCGGCACTCCACGTTGCGCCGCCGGAGATATTGCCGCGACAGCGATGAGCGCGGTCCACCGGGCATGCCCTGGCTCAGTGAGGAGCTGCGCGGCGTGGCGTGAATCGTGGGATAGGTGTCGTTGACGCCATGGCCGTGCGGGCCGCAGGGTGAAGGAGTGCACCAGCGCCGGATCGACTTCGTGATCTTCGATGGCTTCCAGCCACTCGATCTCGTCGGCCCGCATGAGGTGTTCCAGTACGCGGGCATGCTGTCTGGCGGTTACTGCTGCCAGGTCGTGGCTCCCTGCCGGGGGCTGGTCCGGTCAGGCAGCGGCCTGCCGGTCCACGCCACGCACGGAGTGGCTGACCTGGACCCCGGCGGGATCGACACGCTGGTGGTGGCAGGCGGCTGCGGAGTCGATCAGGCCCGCCTCGATCCGGCGCTGGTCAGCTGGATCGCGACCGCCGGGGCCGGCGCGCGGCGGGTCACATCGGTGTGCAGCGGGGTGTTCCTGCTGGCCGCCGCAGGGCTCGTCACGGGGCACAGGGTCACCACACATTGGGCCCGTGCGGAGCAGCTGGCCCGAGAGCATCCCGAGCTGAGGGTCGACTGCGATCCGATCTTCATCAGGGACGGGCGGGTATGGACGTCGGCAGGGGTGACCGCTGGGATGGATCTCGCGCTCGCCCTGGTGGAAGACGACCTGGGCCGGGATATGGCGCACGCCGTCGCCCAGGAGATGGTCTTGTTCTTGCGCCGTCCGGGCAGCCAGTCGCAATTCAGCGTGCCGCTGTGGTCAGCGCAGCCGCGAACTGACCCGATCCGCTCCGTCCTGTCAGCGATCCACAGTGATCCCGGTGCCCGGCACGGCATCGCCGACCTGGCCGGGCATGCGGGGCTGAGCCCTCGCCACCTGCAACGCAGGTTCACCGCCGAAATCGGCACCCCGCCCGCGACCTACGTGGAGCGCGTGCGCATCGAGGCGGCACAACGTGCGCTCGCCGACAGCGACGACCCTGTCGCGACGATCGCGCGACGGTATGGGTTCGGCACCGCAGAGACCCTGCGCCGCGCGTTCCACCGCAACGCCAGCGTCGCCCCATCGGATTATCGGGACCGATTCCGATCTACCCGGGAGTACATATGACGACCTACGGGCTGCTTATCTTCGACGGCGCCGAGGAGCTGGACTTCACCGGCCCCTGGGAAGTGTTCACCGCCTCCCGCATGCTGCGAGACGATGCCGACACGGCCATACTCATCGCGGAACGCCCCGGCGCCAGCCGCTGCAATAAGGGCATGCGGGTCCTGCCGGACCACACGCTGGACGACCATCCGCCGCTGGATGTGCTCCTGGTGCCCGGCGGCAACGGCACCCGCCGCGAGGTATCCAACCCCGCGATCACCGACTGGATCCGCAAAACCTCCGCCGCCGCCGCATGGACCACAAGCGTCTGCACCGGGGCGCTGCTCCTGCACGAGGCGGGCCCGGCGCGCGGCCGCAAAGTGGCCACCCACTACGCCTTCGAAGACACCCTCCAGGCCCGCGGTGACATCACCGTGGTCCGCGACGCCCGCTACGTCGTTGATGGCAACCTGGTCACGAGCCAAGGCGTCTCCGCCGGAATCGACATGGCGCTCTGGCTCTTCGGCCGCCTCCACGGCCGCGATCACGCACGCACCGTCCGCCGTTACATCCAATACGAACCCGCACCGCCCTACCTCGCCGACGAGCCGGTCAGCAGCTGAAACCAGACAGCCCTGCCCACTTATCAAGGACGCGTGGACCCGGCCAGGGCGCATGTTGATCTTCACGACTCGCAACTCCGCCCGCGATGCACCTGCCCATCACGTCCCGAGGAAGCGTCCGATGCCTTGCTAAGTGATAATGACGGTCATCGGGTGGGGATTCGTCCTACGAAGTAAATCGCGAACGAGCGAGAGCCCGGATGAGCAGCGGTATCCGCCGCTAACCAGCCCGGTCCGCGGGACCGGCAAGGCACAGACGCAGGTCGACAGGAGGCGACCATGTATGCACTCGTCGCACGCAGCCGTTACGAGGCGCTGAGCGACTGCGTCTATCTCAACCAGGCTTCCCTGGGTCTGATCCCGCGCGAGTCCGTCGACGCCATGGCGCGTTTTGTGCGGGATGTCGCGCAGTATGGCAACGTGCGGATGTCCGATGCCGCCGAGGCCCGGGTCCTGGACGATCTCCGCGATGCCGCTTCGGCACTGCTGGACGCGCCGCAACGATCGATCGCCGTCATCGGAGGAGCCAGCGAAGGTCTGGGCCAGGTCGCAGCGGCGCTCGCAACGGGATCCGCCGAGGTGCTCCTCGTGCCCAGCGATTTCCCTAGTGTCACCTATCCGTGGCTCGGTGCCCGCGCCCGGCTCGGCACCACCATCCGCTGGGTCGAGGACGAGCCGCAAACGGACCTCAGTACCGCGTTGATCGAGGCCATCAGCGGCTCCACGTCGGTGGTGTGCATCAGCGCGGTGCAATATGCGACTGGCACCGCCATCGACGTCAGGGCCGTTGCCAAACGCGCCCACGAGGTCGGCGCGAAGATCGTCGTCGACGCCACCCAACTCGCCGGCGCGGGGCCGGTCAGCATGCGGGAGTGGTCGGCGGACGCGCTAGTCTGCAGCGGATACAAGTGGCTCTCCGCTCACGGCGGCGTCGCGATCCTCGCGGTCAGCGACCACCTCATCGCCGCGACGCCCAACATCATCGGGTGGAAAGGCACCGTCGACCCGTTCGACTTCGACGCGACAACCCTGACCCTGGCCCACGACGCGCGCCGCTTCGAGCTATCCACCATGGCCTACAGCTCGGCGGTCGGGCTCAGCTCCTCGATCGCACTGCTCACCGACGCGGGATTGCCAGCCCTCGCGCAGCACGCACGCGGCCTGGCGACCGAACTCATCGAGCGGGTGCGCCCCCTGGGCTGGATGCCATTTCGCCGGCCCGGTACCGCTGGAGCAAGCAGCCACATCATTTCGCTGCGCCACAGCTCGCTGTCCGCGGCCGCAGTGCAGGCCGCGCTGGCCGACGACCATCGCGTGATCGTCAGCTCCCGCGGTGGCGGAATCCGGATCTCACTCCACGGCTACAACGACGGCAACGACATCGAGGCGCTCGTCGATGCACTGGCCGAG
>DASWGE010000317.1:0-8093 GCA_036393895.1 Streptosporangiaceae bacterium
GCTTGTGGCGAACAGCGACGACAACCCGGACTGGATCGGGGACGACCACGCGATCGTCACGGTCATGCTCGCGGCGGAAGACGCGGCCGACTACTTCAGCGCTGGCGATCATTTCGCACTCTGGCTGGGGCACGATATCGCCGACGGAATCGTGACCAGGCGCGTGTTCGCGTGAGCTACTGGCTCGCACGGTCGTGCACCGAGCCAGGCACCCCGCCTGCGTGGCAAGGCGCCCGGCCACGAGCGGAGGCTCGGGGATTTGAACCCCGGATGGGCGTGAACCCAAACCGCATTAGCAGTGCGGCGCCATAGACCGGACTAGGCGAAGCCTCCTCAGCCCTCTGCGGGAGGTCCCCAGAGTACCGTTTAGCGTGGGCCGGTACCGTCTTGCCGCGAGCGGGAACCGCGGCGGCGGCAGGGCCCGACCGCGCGTTTAGGGTACCGGCAGCAGCCTGACCACCGCAAAGCAGCCGGCCCGGCCTTGCCGAGTCAGTCAGCGCACCTCGATGATCTCGTATTCTCCGCGCGCGTAAGAGTCCCTCATCTTGGTCTTCGCGAACTTGCCCACACTGGTCTTCGGCACTTCGTCGATGAAGCTCCAGCGCTCCGGCAGCTGCCAGCGCGGGACCTGTCCGACCAGAAACTCGCGCAGCTCAGCGGCGGTCGTCTCCGCACCAGGAGACAGGACCACCGTAGCCAGCGGCCGCTCGCCCCAGCGCTCGTCGGCGACACCGATGACGGCGGCCTCGATTACGTCTGGGTGCGCCATGATCGCGTTCTCAAGCTCCATCGAGGAGATCCACTCGCCGCCGGACTTGATCACGTCTTTGGCGCGGTCGGTGAGCACGACGTACCCGAGCGGGTCGATGGTGCCGACGTCGCCGGTTCGCAGCCAGCCGTCCCTGAACTTCTCCGGGTCGTCGTCCTTGTAGTACGCGCCGGTGATCCACGGGCCGCGCACCTCCACCTCGCCGACGGCCTCGCCGTCGTGCGGGAGCACCGTGCCGGCATCGCCGACCAGCCTCGCCTCCACCTCGCAGATCAACCGGCCCTGCGTGTCCCGGTAATGCCACGCGTCATCGCCGGTCGCGCCGACGGGGGGATGCGCGACGCTGCCCAGCGGTGATGTCTCGGTCATGCCCCATGCCTGCAGGATGGTGACCCCGAGCTCCTTCTCGTACGCCTCCATCAGCGCATGCGGCACGGCCGAACCGCCGCACGGGACGATCCGCAGCGAGCTCAGGTCCCCGCCATTCGCGCGGACGTGCTGGAGCAGGGCGTTCCAGATGGTCGGGACCGCGCCAGCGACGGTGGGGCGCTCGGCCTCGATCAGCTTCACCAGCGGCTCTGGCTGCAGGTACCGGTCCGGCATGATCAGGTTCGCGCCGGCCATCACCGCCGCGTACGGCAAACCCCACGCGTTGGCGTGAAACATCGGCACGACCGGCAGCACCCTGTCCCGCTCGGACATCGCGAACACTGAGCCCGTGTTGACTGCCATTGAATGCAGGTGCATCGACCGGTGGCTGTAGACCACCCCCTTCGGGCGGCCGGTGGTGCCGCTGGTGTAGCACATGGCCGCTGCGGACCGTTCGTCCACGTCGGGCCAGTCGAAGCTGGCGGGCTGCGCCTCGAGCAGGTCCTGGTAGAAGTGCACTTCGCGGCCCGGGCCAGCCAGGGAGGCCAGCGCCATGGGATCGGTATCGCCTGATGATCCCGCAATCAGCACGTGGCGGATCGCCGAAGCATGCGGAAGAACCTGTGCCAGCAGCGGAACCAAGCTCGAGTCCACGATCACGGCCTCGTCGCCGGCGTGCGTGGCGATATAGCCGATGGTCTCCGGGTCTAGGCGGAGGTTGAGCGTGTGCAGTACGGCGCCCATGGCCGGGATAGCTAGATATGCCTCGAGATGCTCGGCGTTGTTCCACATCAGCGTCGCCACCCGCTGGTCGCCATCGACGCCGAGCCACCGGAGTGCGTTGGCGAGCTTGGCTGCCCTGGCGCCGGTCTCGGCGTAGGTCTGGCGCCGCAGGCCATCAGCGGCGTAGGTCACCACTTCGCGGTCGCCGTACACGGTGCTGCCGTACTGCATGATCCTGGTGACTGTCAGCGGAACATCCATCATCGTGCTGCGCACGGGAACCTCCTGCGGCTGCGTACCCCGCCGGCTGCCCGGTCGTCGAGGCCGGGCGCGCCGGAATATCCATCCCTGGGGTGGATAGTGCCACGTTGGCGGCGAAACGTCACTCAGCCAGGAGGTCGGAGTCAGTCCGGAGCTTGGCCACCGCCCGCGAGACCGTGCTCTTGACCGTGCCCTGGCTTACCCCGAGCACGTCGGCGACCTCGGCTTCGGTCATGTCCTCGAAGTAGCGGAGCACGACAGCCGCTCGCATCCGCTGCGGCAGCCGGTCGATGGCACGCTGCAGGGTGTCGTGCAACTCCCTGTTGCCCGACGTGTCCGCGACTGGCTGATCGGGAATCTCGTCGGTCGGGTACTCATCGACCCGCCGCCTCCGCCACCAGGAGATATGGGTATTGATGATGGCGCGCCTGACGTACCCGTCCAGCGCCTTGTGGTCCTCGATCCTGTTCCAGGCCTGAAAGGTCTTCGCTAGCGCCGACTGCACCAGGTCCTCCGCGTCGGCGAGATTGCCCGTCAGAAGATACGCAGACTGCAGTAGCGCTCGCCCGCGTGTGCGCACGAATTCGCGGAAATCAGCATCTATCCGGGCCGCCTCAAGCTGGTGTGGCACCGCGCCAGCAACCGTTTCCAGCGCACGGTCTGACGCGCGACCGCCCTCGGCTGGCCGCTGCCCCCGTCCGGGGCTCGCCTGACGGCTCACCCCGGGCAGTTCTGTGCGTTCCCGCTGGCCACCGTGATCGCCCCCGACGCTCACTCCTCAACGGTACTCACGACACTCCGCTCTCGTTCCGCTACCTATAGTAACGCAACCCTGGTCAGTACCCTATGCACCGAAAGCCAGTCTCGACCGGCTCCGAACCCATAAGTGTCCAGATAAACATGACGCCCAGAAGATTGGCTCAAATCACTTGACGCGGGTTCGATAGCTCAGCATGGTCAACTTCTGTGAACGTGATTCACGACATGGTGATCGCGCGCCCGAGGAAGGCTGGTGCACGGTGAAAGCGGCGGCTGGCGTGTGCTGCGAACAGTGCCCTGGTGCCACATCGGCTGATACGCGGCATATCGCCAGGCGCCGTTTGCTGAAGGCAGCGATCTTCCAGCCGCAGCAGGTCGCGATGGGCCTGGCTCCTGGCGGGAAGACCGCGGGCGGCGGCGCAGGCGGCGCGGGCGGCCCGAGCCGTACCAATGGCGTTGCCGGGAATGGCCGCAGGGCCGTAGTCCTGCAGTCGTCGCTAGCTTTGCAGGCATCGGCGGCAATGCCTGCGCCCGCGAACCTCTACCGGACCGTGACAGGCCGGATCATCGACGTCAGTCCTCAGGTCATCGCTATCGGAGACGGCGGAGGTGAGCGGCGTTTCGCGCTGACCGCAAGCGCTACGGCCTGGCGTGGCGCCCCGTTAGATCCTGCCTCACTCAGGAGCGGAGATGAGGCCATCATCAGGCTGCTGCCGTCCCATCCCGGCGTAGCCGACCGGATCTGGGCGAACATCGGCCGGGTCACCGGACGGATCACGGATTGCGACTCGGCCAGCATTTTGGTCGATGAGGGTGCTACGAGAGGCCAGCGCAGAGTCGTCATACCCAGAAACGCAAGCGGCCGGATTCAGGTCAGGTTCCCGAACCTGAGGCCTGGCTACCTCATCGACGTCATGGGGATCCGGCGCCGCGACTACCTCGAGGGCCTGATCCCCGTCAATCCGCAGCCCCCGTACCGGAGCGACCGCGTTGTCGCGGATCGTGCCGGGGGCGGCCGCCTTTCTGACGCGATCGCCGGATCGGCGATCTGGCACGACTCCGCAGATGAGCCATACGGCGTGCTCGGCGTTTCCTATCCCGCGATCGACCCCGCGGCGGGATGCGCGGAGGACTCGGCGGCCAACATCGTGCCCGGGCAGGCACCGACGTTCCGGCAGCTTCCCTACCTCGCTGTCGGCACCGCGCTCAATGTGCGCAACGAGTGCACCGGCATCGCCTGGACGCTCCCGGTCACCGGCTGCGCTCCGATGGCACGCCTGTTCAACGACCGGTGCGTCGCCTGCGCCAACTCGCCGCGCGGGCGGATCGCCGACCTGACCGTGGCCAGCTTCGTCGCGCTCGGCGGTTGCCTGGAAGACGGCTGCTTCAGCGCCACCCTGACGATTGGCCGGTGACGGCTTCACATGCTGAACGCACTTGGAGTTGCCCAGATACCGCTGCTGGCGGCCATGTTGGTCGGCGGCTGCTCGGCGAAGTTCGCGCGCGCAGTACAGCGGCGGTCGATCGACGCAGGCCTGGGGCCGACGGCGCTCTTCCCGCTCAGGCTAAGGCCTTGGGCCGCCGGCACGCTCTGCGCGGTCGAGTTCGGCATGGGCATCGGGCTGATCGTGACCGCGGGCACACTCGGCGCTGGCGCCCCGGCCATGGTGGTGCGGCTGGGCACATGCGTGCTCTTCGTCGTAGCGACCTGCGCCCTGATCGAGCTCCGCAGCATCCGGCCTGACATCGGCTGCGGCTGCTTCGGCGAGTTCAGCTCCACCCCCATCACAGCGCGCACGCTGCTCCGCTCCAGCCTGCTGGCTCTCGCAGCGCTGGGGACCGTTAACCTGGCGCCTATCCAGCCGCCGCAGAGCTTCAGCGACGTGGCGGTGACGTTGATCTTCCTTCTCGCTGAACTCGCGATCTTCGGGTTGCTCTCACCGGAGGTCCGCGATGTGCTCGTCAGGATCGGCTACTCGGAGCCCTGTGAGCTGCGGGTTCAGAGCCCGGAACAGACCCTGGCCACCCTGCAGCGCACGAACCAGTGGCGCAGGAGTGCGACGCTCATCGCCGCCGACCAGCCGCTTGACGTGTGGCGCGAGCTCTGCTGGCGTTATCTCGCCTTCCCGAGTAAGTACAACGGCAGGGAGGCCGAGATGGTGTTCGCGGTGTACCTGCAGACCCGTCGGCCGATCGTGCTCTTCGCGCTGGTCGACGCCGCGACCGGCGTAGTTATCCCGTGGCCGGTGAGTTCCGCTCGGCCGGTCGGGTGGCGCTGGGCCCGGTTGCTGCGCCGGGGCGCGCATGCCACTCCGCAGCCCGCGTTCCCATCCTGGCTCGGTGATGAACCTGGCCAGGGCCGCCTGCACAACCCGAACCAGATCTGAGCCGTGAGCGGCCGTGAAGTCCGGCCACTGAAGTTCTGAGCGCATTTCTTTGGTTCTCTTGCGCTCACCCTAGATAAGGCAATAGAGGGCCAGATCCGCGGAGTCCGGCGTCCAGCCTGGTTGCGGCGCGGCGGTCAGCCGGGCTGGGCGCGCAGGAAGCGGCCGAAGTGCGGGACCGTGAAGGCGATAAGCCCGCGTTCTGAGCTGTAAATGAGCCCCTTCTTGATCAGGCTGTCCCTGGCTGGCGACACGCTCGACGGCTTCCTGCCGAGCTCGTCGGCGACCTGCGCGGTCGGTACCGGCTCATCGCCGAGCAGCGCCATCGCTCGCATGTACTCGCGCTCCGCCGGGGTGGCGCGCTCATACCGGCTGCCGAAGAACCCCACGGCCAGCTCACCGGCGGCCAGCGGCGCGGCGACCTGAACGTCGGCGGGGGTCACCGGGCTGGTAGGAGCAACGTCCCAGGTGACCTTGCCGTAGGCCTGCACGAAGTACGGATAGCCGTCCGCTGCCGCGTAAAGCGCGTCGAGCGCCGCCGGGTCAAAGTCCGCGCCCTCGCGTCTGGCCGGCGCCAGCAGCGCAATGTCCGCCGCACCCCGGTCGAGACGGTCAATTGATACGTAGCGAAACAAACGCTCTGAGTAACTCTTGCTCGCCGACAGTACTGACGGGAGGTGCGGCAACCCTGCTCCCACGACTATCAGCGGCCCGCCGTTCTGCGACAGCTCGTGGCATGCCGCGCAGAGCGCGGAGACATCTGGCGCGGGGACGTCCTGCATCTCGTCGATGAACAGCGCGATCCCCACGCCCAGGTCGGCGGCGACCGAGGCTGCATCGGTGAGCAGTTCGGTCAGGTCGATCTCGAGATCGCCAGAGTCTGCCCGGCCCCTGGCCATGGGTACGTCGATGCCCAGGTGGCTGATCGCCGCGCCCGCTCCCTTGGCGGCCCTGAGATCCCTGGCGAGGAAGGCCTTGAGCACGGCGAGGAAGTCGTCGATTCGCTGCGGCGCCCGGTGCCTTGGCGCCAGCTCCCGCACAGCCATGTGCAGGGCGCCGCCGATCGGCCGGCGGATCGACTGATCAGGCCGGGCCTCGATCTTCCCGGTCCCCCACAGCCGCTGCATAGCCATCGACCTGAAGGCATTCAGCAGGACGGTCTTGCCCACGCCGCGCAACCCGGTCAGGACCATGCTGCGTTCTGGCTTGCCGCGGGCGACGCGCTCAAGCACGATCTCGAACTCAGCGAGCTCCCTGTCCCGCCCGGCTAGCTCGGGCGGCCGCTGCCCGGCTCCCGGCGCGTACGGATTTCGCACTGGATCCACGGCATAGGAGCCTATTGGGTGATCTAGCGACTTCCCTAGATTGT
This sequence comes from Streptosporangiaceae bacterium, assembly GCA_036393895.1. Classification (GTDB taxonomy): domain Bacteria; phylum Actinomycetota; class Actinomycetes; order Streptosporangiales; family Streptosporangiaceae; genus Chersky-822. The sequence goes on from DASWGE010000317.1 coordinate 6,635, forward strand.
CGTAGATAGGGCTAGCCGGCGTGTCGCCACCGCGGCGGCATGCCTCAGACCGAATCTCGCATTCTCCGGAGCAACAACGATGAACCCTTGATGGTGTCAGGGCGCCATCAAGGGTTCATCGTTGTTGCCGCCGTCGCTGGCGGGCTATCGATCCGGGCTCCGCTGGGCGTGGTTCAGCCGGCTGAGGTACTCGTTGTAAGCGGCTAGTTGCTGGTCGTCGTCGTCGATGTCGGTGTCGGCGGACGACGCGCCAGGAGCTACGGTGGCCCGCCGGGCCGCCTCTAGCCAGCCACGCGAACGCGATTCGACCCGTGAGTCGGTGCTCCACATCAGGAAAACGATCATCATCATGGCGAACATGAGAGCGTCCCCGGCAATCCACATCGTCGCGCCGCCAGCATGCAGGTCGGCGGTCGCGGTCCCTGCCCAGACGGGCCGCGCTCCGGCCGGCAGGCCAGGCGTGCCGCGGTTGGCGTATCCGAGCACCAAGCCCGTGAACGTGTCTACCGGCATGATGAGGAAGAGCAGGAGCAGCTTGGCCGGATACGACAGGCGCCACTTGATCGGCTCGGAGCCGATGATCGGCAGGAAGAACAGGTAGCCGACGAGCAGGAACACCACGTGCTCGGCGTCGTGCGCCATGTGGTTGCGCGCGACAAGGTTGGCCAGAGCAGTGAGATGCAGCACCACGATCGCTACGGCATAGGCCGCAAACCCGAACACAGGCCACGTCAAGAAGCTCGCGACCGGCGAACGCAGGATCCGCTTGACCCAGGTGTGCAGCGGGTTCCGGCTCGCATGCAGCAACAACGTGATCGGCTGCCCGAAGATCAGCAGTGGCGGCGCGACCATGATCAGCATCAGGTGCTGAACCATGTGGTCCCAGAACACGACGTCGTCGTAGCTGCCGATGCCACTCTGAAGCGCCAGCACAACCACGGCGAGCCCGGCGAAGTACAGCAAGGTCCGCCACCGCGGCCACGGCCGAGCGGGATGCTGGCGCCCAATTCGGACAACGCCCCACAGGTACAAGCCGGCGAGTGTGACGACGCAAGCCGTCACGACGGGTGCTGCCTGCCACTGGGTCAGCACCGACTGCCAGCCAAACGGGGGAAGCATCTGACCTCCTTCGGCAGCGAGCCTACCTACCAGGCCGCGTGGTGCACTCAGCCGCCTGCCTGGCCGAACGCCAGTCCTGCCGGGCCCGCGTGACCGCCGGCTGCCTGCCGCCGCTCATCCCCGATATGGGTCAATGTTCGGCATCGCGTTAACGGCTGGCAGCCTTCGGCCGATGGCGGGATATGAGAGGCTAGGGTCCGACGCCTGGGTCACTCTTGCAGGGCCTATCGTCGAGGCTGCATACCAGGCACGGATCGGCAGCAGCCGCCACCGAATCCGTGCCCTGGCGCAGCGAGGAGGGTTCGCCTAGTGGCCGATGGCGGCGGTCTTGAAAACCGCT
>DASWGE010000318.1:0-13518 GCA_036393895.1 Streptosporangiaceae bacterium
CCAGCCCGGCAGGTTCTCGTTCAACATCAAGGGCGGCCGCTGCGAGGCATGCTCAGGCGACGGCACGATCAAGATCGAGATGCAGTTCCTGCCCGACGTCTACGTGCCGTGCGAGATCTGCCATGGCGCGCGGTACAACACTGACACGCTGCAGGTCCACTACAAGGGCAAGTCGATCGCGGACGTGCTGAACATGCCGATCGAGGAGGCAGCGGAGTTTTTCGAGCCAGTCCCGGCCATCCACCGGCACCTGAAGACCCTGGTGGACGTCGGTCTCGGATACGTCAGGCTCGGCCAGCCGGCGCCTACCCTGTCCGGCGGAGAGGCGCAGCGGGTCAAGCTGGCGTCCGAGCTGCAGCGCCGGTCCACCGGCCGCACCATCTACGTCCTGGACGAGCCGACGACCGGGCTGCATTTCGACGACATCCGCAAGCTGCTCGGCGTGCTCGGCAGGCTCGTCGATGGCGGCAACACGGTCATTGTGATCGAGCACAACCTGGACGTGATCAAGACGGCGGACTGGGTGATCGATCTCGGTCCCGAAGGCGGGTCGCGCGGCGGCCGGGTCATCGCGACCGGCACCCCCGAGCAGATCGCCAAGGTGCCTGATTCCTACACGGGGCAGTTCCTGGCCCGGATGGTTTAACCAGGGACAAGCGGCGCGTCAGGCACAGACCAGCCAGCCGCTATGCGTGGTGACCCTGAAGATTCCGTCGGCGTCGAAATTCAGGCGCCCGGTCACGGCTTGGACCAGTTGCTCGCCCTCCGGAGTGCTCTGGGTGATGCTCATGCTGCGCACGTAGTCGGCCACCGGCCGCTGGTCCGGCAGCCGGAGCTCGCCGGTCACATCATGGCGGATCACCGAGTCGAAGACACCGGCCAGGAGTTCCGCGCCCGCGTCGAGCCTGATCCGCTCCCTGACAACGTGGCTAGCGTCCAGGCCGGCCGCGAAGAGCTCAGCGTTGACCAGTGCACGTAGTTCGCTCAGGTGATCATCGCTGTTGAGGCCGACCACGACCCTGCCGCCGGGCCGGGTTGCCCGGCGCAGCTCGGCCACCGCGACGGCCGGTTCGGCGACGTGATACAGCATGTGCATGGCGAGCGCGAGGTCCCCGGCTCCGTCGCGCAATGGCAGCCTTGCGGCGTCGCCCGCGAACAACCACGCGGCCGGAGCCCGCGCGCGGGCGGCACGGAGCATGCCTGCCGACAGATCCACGCCAGCGAGCTGCCCCCGGTGGCCGCGCCTGGCCAGCTCGGCCAGGTACAGGCCGTTGCCGCAGCCCACATCAACGACGATCTCCTGGCCATCTAGGGCCAGGGCGTCGATAACTACCGCAGGAAGGTCTATTGGGTGCGCGCAGTAAGCGTAGATGTGCTGCCGGGCAGCAAGGTTGCTGTCATCCGCGTACTGAGTTTCGCGCAGGAACGTGGAATCGGCCCACCGGCCGCCGCTGGCTTCTGGCACGGCATGAACCGTACCGCGCGCTAAGCCAGGACGGCTTTCCGGCCTGCGTCGGCCCGGCTGGCCATACGCTGGCTGGTGACGCAGCAGGCGCCTGTCCGGGATTCGCGATCCCGTGAACTTCCTGGCAGGTCAAGGCCCTGGAGAAACGACGGTAGCCGGGCCGTACCCGCCGAGCCGGCCGCGGCACGTCACGAGCCCGCCCGATGGAACGAGCTTGTCCTGACCGGCCGGGTCCCTGTTGGCCACGCTCAGAGTCGCGCCTGGGAGCGTCACGCGCCACGTGGCCGGGATAACCCACAGAGGTTGGCAGAGTCCGTGGTTCACGGTGGGCGGGCCGTCGCGATACTCAGCGATCAGTTCCACCTGGCCAGTGAGTTCTCCCGGATGCACACCGACCAGGGCAGCCGCCGAGTTTGCGGGCCTGCTGATCGCGCCCGCATGTGGGCTGACCACGGCGGCCCCGACGATGCCGAGCCGAATAGCATTCGTATCTGGCCTCCCATGCGCGTCCAGACCGGTGATCTGCAATGGTCCCGTCATCGTGCACGCGCTGCCTGAAGTGTCCCTGATCAGGAGCGTGGCGAGATCGTTGCCGGCTCCTGGTCCGCCGTCGAGGTAGGTCAGAGCCAGCTGGTGGGTGGTGCAGGCAGGGGCCGCATGCACAGCAAGGATGACGCTGACCTGCGGTCCGGCTCCGCTGTCCCGCATCCCTGCGAGGGGCGACTGGAAGATCACCGTGCCGGACCGGGCTAGCCGGTCGATCACAGCGCCGTCGATGGACGCGCCGAAGCGATGCTGCCTCGCCGCTGCGAGTGCGCCGCGGGCGGTCAGCCCGAGCAGCCCTGGCGCGCGCGGGCCGCGAGCATGCCTGGTAGCGGTTGTGTAGTAGAACAGATCGTTCTCGATCTGACCGGACAGGACACCCGAACGCTCGGGCGTCGTGAGCACGGCGAGCGAGCAGGCCGTGTACGCGACCGATACGGCTGAACGCGGCGCGGTCGAGTAACTGAAGATCAGCAACTGCGAGAGAGGCAGCAAGCTGGCGGACCGGGCACATCGCCGCGCGTGCGCGGTGACCGGACCTGCGCCGTCGATGATGGCGGCTAGCCCGGCCGCTCCCTGGCCGTGCAGGACGATCCGGCGCAACGGCGCACCGCGCGCCTTCGACTTGGCCAGCCCGCGGGAGTACTGGCACAGGGAGACGGCGGCAGGCCCTGGCGGAACGAAGCTGCCGTCTCCGGCGCCCGCCGGGGCGGTGACCGCTGGCATCGCCGCCGGGCAGGCTGCGGCCGTGACACGTGCCGAGTCGTGCCTGCCGCCGCCGCAGCCTGCCGCAGCCAGGCAGAGAGTGATCACAGCCGCGAGTGCCCCGGTAACTTGCCGCCTCATATCGCCCGCCTTCCCGGCGGCGGCAGCGCCCGCTGTCACCAGCAGGCCTTGGTGCCGTCCTGCCATCTGAGACGGCCCTGCCATGAGCGAGGTTGCGGCGGAGTCGGCCGCGTGAGGTCCATGATCTCGGACGCCTATCAGAACCTGGACGTTTGTCAGCAAATACGCCGACGGGAGTCCAGGTTCTGAGAATCGACCAGGATCATGGCGGCGGAATCACCGCGGCGGGTCGGAGCCGTGCAGAGTCGCAGCCTTGCCGGGCCGGAACGCGGCCGGACTGCCGTGACGAGGAAGTAGCCTGCTTAGGGTGGAGATCATCACCGCGGCGGGCCGGGCGGTGGCAGAGACGGACGCCGCCGTGCATCCGGCGTTCCTGCTTGTCCTGACGCATGGTGCGGGTGGGGGAGTGGGCACCAAAGACATCATGGCGGCCAGCAAGGCGGGACTGGAGGCGGGCGCCGTTGTCGTCAGGGTCACGCAGCCCTACCGGGTCGGCGGCGCGAGGGCGCCCGGGTCTCCGCAAAGGCAGGATGCGGCCTGGCTAGAGATCATCAGAGCTGTGCGGGATGACTACCCCGGCCTGCCGCTCGTCCAGGGGGGCCGCAGCAACGGTGCCAGGCTGGCGTGCCGTACCGCGCAAAAGGCCGGGGCAGCTGCGGTCGTTGCCCTGGCCTTCCCGCTGCACCCGCCGGGGAAGGCCGACGATCCCGAGCGATCCCGGGTCGGCGAGCTTCGGGCGGCGGGCGTTCCTGTGCTGGTCATCAACGGGGACCGCGATCCGTTCGGGATTCCCGATCCGGCCGATGCCGGCAAGCTCATCGTGCTGCCGGGGGAGACACACGCCCTGTCCCGTCATCCTCAGGAGATCACCAACGCGGTCGCCTCGTGGCTGGGCCAGGTGATCAGCCCGGCACACCAGCGCAGGTGAGGGTTTCTCTTCGGGTTGCTGCTGTTGCGATCCCGGCGAGGTGGCCGGCGTAACGGCCGCACATTCTTGCGGCTGGCTCGGCAGGGCGGGATGGCATGTCGGCGGGCTTCGATGGCCGCCGTGGCTGGACCTGAAACGGCCCGGCCGTCTTCAGCTCAGGCGGCTGGGGCCGGTACGGGCCGGTTAATCAGGTCAGTCGGGCGGTGCGGAGCGATGGCGTCGCCGTCGGGCAGGAGTTCACCGGTATCTTCGAAGACCACGATGCCGTTGCAGAGCAGGCTCCAGCCTTGTTCGGGGTGGCATATCACGGTCCGAGCCGCCTCGTGGTCCGGGGCGCTAGCGCTCGGGCACGGGGGTGAATGCGGGCACATCTCTGCGCCTCCTGATCAGTTATGTGGGGGTGGGGTTGATCAGTACTTCTAACCTGCCAGGTCATCCTTCGCGACGACATGGCACATTGTGATGGTTTTCGGGCAAAGTCTTTGTAGCTTTCCTGGTGCCTTCCAGGTGGTCGACCCTGCGGCATCACTACCACGTATAACGCTGGTCTGAGCCCCCGGAAGTCCCATGTTCGAAGAATTTTCGTATCGCCGACCGGTAGTCAGTGAACCTCGTGCGCAGCCAGTGGTTCAGGCGGCAGCCCGACAGGCTCCGGCCTGGGCGGTATGCCTGTCAGCCTATGCGTTTCGCGCAGCGTAAGTAGCCTTTCGGCCTCCGCGTTGAGCGCATGCACCACCGGAGTTGCCATGGCTTTGCGCCGATAGATCCTGTCGTCATAGCCGCGCGGCCCGATCTCTGCCCGTACGGCCGCATAGGCGGAGCGCACGACATCGGTGAGCGCTGTATCGAGCCGCTTCGCGAGCCAGTACTGCTCGGCGAGCGGGGCGTTGCTGGCCTGAGCCTTCCGGAACTGCTTCTCGGCCGCCTGCGCCTCGGCGAGGAGATCGTCGAAGTTCGCAGCCAGCGCGACGTCCGCTAGGTATTTGGCCTGCGCCTCGTCGCTTGCCTGCTGCTTACGTGCCACAATCACGCCGGTCAGCTTAGCGGACGCGCGAGGGGTGTCGTTCCCGACTGGCCGCGCCACCCGCCGCCGGGCTCGCGGCGGGCGCTCACGCCAGGCTGTCCAGCCAGCTCTGGTGTAGCTCGGAGTACTCGCCGCCGCTGGCAAGCAGGTCAGCCGGCGAGCCGTCCTCGATCACCTGGCCGTGATCCATGACCAGCACGCGGTCCGCGATCCGCACCGTCGAAAGCCGGTGCGCGATGATGATGGCGGTCCGCCCGGAAAGGACGGTTTGCAGCGCTCGCTGGACGATCCGCTCCCCGGGCAGGTCGAGCAGGGACGTGGCCTCATCGAGGATCAGCACGCTCGGCGCGGCGAGGAAGGCCCGCGCGAACGAGATCAGCTGGCGCTGGCCTGCGGACAGCCGCCCGCCCCGCTTGCCGACTTGCGTGTCATAGCCGTCCGGCAGCGCCGCGATGAACTCGCGGGCACCGACTGCCTCGGCTGCCGCCTCGATCTCCGCCCGCGGCGCATCCGGCTTGCCGAGCGCGATGTTTTCCGCTACGGACGCGCTGAACAGGAAGTTCTCCTGAGTGATCAGTACCACCTCGCGGCGCAGGTCGGCGTCGGCGATCGCGCGCAGGTCGACGCCATCGAGCAGGACGTGGCCTTCGTCGGGGTCGTAGAACCTGGCGAGCAGCCTGGCGACCGTCGTCTTGCCGGCCCCCGTCGCTCCTACCAGGGCGACCGTCTGCCCGGTCTGGATAGTCAGGTCCAGCCCTGGCAGTACCACCGCGTCCCGGTAGCCGAACCGGATCGATGCCAGCTCGAGCTGCCGGCCAGGACCGGCTTCCCTGGTCCGGCCGGGGAGCCGGACTGGCGCCTTCGGCTCTGGGACCGACGGCGCCTCGTCCAGCACGCCGGAGAGCTTCTCCAGCGCGGCGGCGGCGGACTGGAACGTGCTGTAGAACTGCGACACGTCCTGCAGCGGCTCGAAGAACCTGCGCAGGTAGAGCAGGAACGTGACGAGCACGCCCACGGGCATGGCGTGGTCGATGACCCGCAAGCCGCCATACAGCAGGACAGAGCCGACGGCCAGGTTGCCGATCAGCGTCACGCCGGGGAAGTAGATAGCGACCAGGCGCATGGAGCGCAGCGATGCGTCCGCATATCCCTGGTTGAGCTCGCCGAAGATCTCGTCGTTCCGCCGCTCTCTGCGGAAAGCCTGCACGGCGCGTATCCCGTTGAAGGTCTCCACGAATTGAACAATGACCAGGGCGATGGTCTCCCTGGTTCGCCGGTAGGCTACGGCGGACTCACGCTGGAACCAGGCGCTGAGCCAGGCCAGCGGGACAAACCCGGCCATCACGACGAGGGCCAGGGGCCAGTCAAGCAGCAGCATGCCGGTGCCCACGAATATCAGCGAGAAGGCGGCGTTGAGCAGCGAGTCAAGGCCCTCGTCGAAGAGCTCAGACAGCGCGTCCATGTCGGAGACCTGGCGGGAGATCACCTTGCCGGAGGTGTAGCGCTCGTGGAACGCGACGGACAGCCACTGGAAGTGCCTGAAGACCCTGGCGCGCAGCTCGCGCACCACCTGGCTGCCCATCTTGCCGAGGACAGAGATGAACGAGGCGGTCGCCGTCGCCTGGACCGCGATGGCCACGCAGAACCCGGCGACCACGACGATAATCGGCACCGAATCGTGAGTTCTGATCAGCGCAGGCACCCGGTCGACGGCGATCCCAATCAACCACGGGCCGGCCAGGCCGGCGAGGTTGGCGATCAGCACGAGAAGGCCGATGAGGGCCACCGTTCGGCCATGCGGGCGCAGCAGATCGGCGAGGAGCGCCCGACTGCGGCGGCGCAGAAGCAGCGACAGCCCCTTGGAGAATTCGGTCGCTTCCTCGCTCGCGATGCCGCGCCAAGACTGGGCGACTGGCTGGCTCACCGGATCGCTCCCGTCTCAGCGTCGGTGCTCATCAGGAACTGATAGTGCCGGTTGGTGGCGATCAGCTCGTGATGGGTACCCACCGCAGTGATCTCGCCATGGTCGAGCACCGCTACCCGGTCGGCGAGCGCGACGGTCGATGGGCGGTGAGCGACAACTAGCGCGGTCGACCTGGCCAAAACCTGACCGAGCGCGGCCGTGACCTTGGCCTCGGTGTGTACGTCGAGCGCGGAGAGCGGATCGTCGAGCAGCAACACCGACGGGCCGGCCAAGATGGCCCGAGCCAGGGCGATCCGCTGCCGCTGGCCGCCGGACAGCGACATGCCCTGCTCGCCGATCCTGGTGTCGAGGCCCCACGGCAGGTCCGCGACGAAGTCGGCCTGGGCGGCTGCAAGGGCGGTCCTAATCGCGTCGTCGGACGCGCCTGGCACGCCGAGGGCCACATTCTCCCTGACACTGACCGAGAACAGCGTCGGGTCCTCGAAGGCGCAGGCCACCTGCGTACGCAGGGTCGCGAGGGGCAGCTGCCTGATGTCCGAGCCGTCCAGCGTGATCGAACCGCCGGTCGCGTCGGCGAGCCTGGCGATGAGGTACAGCAGGGTGGTCTTGCCCGAACCCGTGCCGCCGACCAGCGCGACCGTCTCACCGGGGGACAGCTCGAGGCAGACATCGCGCAGCACGGGCTGCTCCGCTCCCGGATAGCTGAACTGGACGTGGCTCAGTACCAGCCTGCCGGACTCCTGCCCCGGCGAGCGCGGCCGCGGCAGGGCTGGCGCTGCTCTGAAAGCCGGCCCGAGGCTGGTGATCGCGGGCTGCGTGTCGAGGATCTCGTAGACACGCTGTGCTGCCGTGGCGCCCTCCTGACCGAGCGCGAGGATGTACCCCATCGCCTCGATCGGCCAGACCAGCTGCAGGACCAGGGCAACGAACGCGACTAGCCCGCCGGTGGTCAGGCTGCCGCTGGCCACGGCCAGCGCGCCGATCAGCAGGATCGCCGCGATGGCGACGTTCGGCACCAGGTCGAGGCTCGCCCAGAACGCGCCGCGCAGTCGCGCCTTGCTCATCTGAGTCTCGTAGACGTTCCGTGCCAGCCGCGAGTGGGTGGCCAGCGAGTGGTCCCGCCGGCCGAGGGCCTTGATCACCCGGATGCCGGCTGCGGCTTCCTCGACGCAGGTCGCCAGGTCGTCCTGCTGGTCCTGAACCCGCCTGGAGAGCACGCTGTAACGCCGCTCGAACCACAGGCAGAGCGCGGTAACGGGCGCGAACACCGCGGCGGTCAGCAGGCCGAGAAGCAGGTTCAGCCTGATCAGCAGCACCACGATCGCGATAAAGCTGGCCAAGCTCGTGATCATGAAGACAATGCCGAAGCTAAAGAACCGCCTGATCGCCGACAGGTCCGTGGTCGCGCGCGAGAGCAGCTGGCCGGACTGCCACTGATCGTGGAACGCGGGTTCCAGCCGCTGCAGGTGCTGGTAGATCTCGTCCCGCATCGACTGCTCGAGCCCAGCCACGGCCGTGGCCTGTGCCCACCGCCTGAGCAGGTTCAGCGCTACCTCGGCGATGCCGAGCCCGATAGCGGCCAGCCCGATGGGGACGAGCAGGCCGTGGCCGTGGCCTGGCGACCGGGCGGATGTGGCGATCGGGCCGTCGATAGCGGCCTTGGTGAGCAGCGGTATGACGATCTCAGCACCCGAGCTGAGCAGCGCGGCGATGAGCATGACAAGGATCTGGCGGTAGTACGGACGCAGGTAGTGCCTGACGCGCCACAGTGCCGCCCGGGGAGTTTGCGACCTGTGTTCCCTGCGGATGGCTGCGTGCGAGTCAGCATCCGGGGTAGCCACTTGCTGGATGGTAGCCGGGCCCCGCGTTCACTGTCACTTTGTTTTCCCGTCGCGCACCGCTGGCGTGGCAAGCATTCTTTCTGGCAATCTGGCCAAGCGCGTCGATTTGGTCGGGGGGCCGCGGCGCGGTCAGGGAGGTACCCGTTGGAACTTGGCGATTCCTGGGACGGGCCTGTGCCGCTTGCCGCGGCGGTGCTTGCTGACGCTGAGACCGATGCGCCCGTCGCCTACCACGACGGCGTGCGCGCGGTCCTGGCGATCGCGGCGCGGTTCACGTCGGCCAGCTGGAATGCGCCGACGCCGTGCCCGGAATGGCGGGCCGCCGATCTGGCCGGTCATCTGCGCTGCGTCGCCGACGACTACCACGAGTACCTCGACGATGCCCCAGTCAGCAGGCTCTCCAGGCTGATGGCGACCGGGCCGTCCGCGCAGTCGATTGCGAGGAAACTGGCCAGGCAGAACGCCGCCGAGCTCGCCGCCCTGCCCGATGTCACGCCCGCACAGCACATCGCCGCGTTTGCAAGTGCGGCGACCCGTTACGCGGCCCGCATCGGCCCGCTGCTGCGGCTGCCGCATCACACGTATCAGGGCAAGGTGATCACCGTGGCCGGAATGGCCGGCGCGGCCTGCGTGGAATGGCATCTGCACGCCTGGGACCTGGCGAGCGCGCTGGGGATCGGCTATTGTCCAGCCGATCCCAGGGCCGTGCGGTCAGCATGGCTGACTGGCATTCCCCAGCTGCCGCTAGGCCAGGAGCGTGATCCGTGGCTGGCTGTCCTGCGCGCCTCCGGGCGGGTGCCAGGTTAGCCCCACATCGCTTGTCCGTTATCGCCCTGGGATGCTAGCGGGCAGGAACGAAAGGGGGCTGATAGCAGATGGCGTTCGACGTGACCAGGGTCCGTGCCGCTTATCCGGCTCTGGCCGACGGCTACGCGTACCTGGACGGCGCGGCAGGAACCCAAGTGCCCGCCGCCGTGATCGCGGCGATCAGTGCCGCCTACCAGGCAGGGATCGGCAATTCCGGCGGCGCGTTCCCGGCCAGCGCCAGGGCCGACGCGATCACGCAGAGCTGCCGCGAGGCGGTGGCCGATCTTGTCGGCGGGGACCCGGCCGGGGTTGTTCTCGGGCCGAATATGACGACGCTTACCTACCGGATGGCTGGTGCCATCGCGCGGACCTGGCGACCAGGCGATGAGGTGATCGTTTCCAGGCTCGACCACGACGCGAACGTCAGGCCCTGGATGCAGGCCGCGGAGCAGGCAGGTGCCGTCGTGCGCTGGGCGGAGGTGGACCCGGCCACGGGCGAGCTGCCAGCGGCCCAGTACGCGGGCCTGATCGGCGACCGGACCAGGCTGATGGCGGTTACGGCGGCGAGCAACGTCATCGGCACCAGGCCGGACGTCGCTGCGATCACCGGCATGGCGAGGGCGGCAGGAGCTCTTAGCTACGTGGACGGCGTGCACGCGACCCCGCACGGTCCGGTGGACATTAGCTCGCTTGGCGCCGACTTCTACGCGACCAGCGCGTACAAGTGGTCAGGCCCGCACATTGGCGCCGTGATCGCCAGCCCCGCCCTGCTGGACACGCTCTGGCCGGACAAGCTCGTTCCGTCGACGGACAGCGTGCCTGAGCGGTTCGAGCTCGGCACGCCGCCGTTCGCCGACCTGGCGGGTGTCGTAGCTGCGGTCGATCACCTGGCTGGTCTCGATGACGCGGCTGTCGGCTCGAGGCGGCAGCGGGTCCTGGCCGCTATGGCGGCGGCCGAAGCCCATGAGCAGCAGCTCTTCGGCGCGCTGCTCGGCGGCCTGGACGCGATGCGCCACGTCACGACCTACGGCAAGGCGGCGCGACGTACGGCGACCGCCTTCTTCACCGTTGCCGGCAAGAGTCCGCCGCAGGTGGCCGAGCATCTGGCCAGCCGCAAGGTCAACGTGTGGGACGGCCACAATTACGCCTGGGAATTGACCGGCGTGCTCGGCATCAGGGAAACGGGCAGTGCCGTTCGGGCCGGCCTGGTCCACTACAACAACGAATCGGACGTGAACCTGCTGCTGGAAGCCGTCGCGGAGCTGGGCTGAGTTGGGCCACTGTCGGCCCGCAGGAACGCGCCGCGGCTGCGGGCACCGATCACGTGAGGGAGTACCGGTACACGCGCGAGTCGCGCTGCTCGAAGCCCAGCCGCTCATAAAGCTTGCCTGCAGCCACCCTCGACGGCCTGGTGGTCAGGTCCACCGTCTTAGCGCCGCCTTGCCTGGCGATTCTGATTGCCTCGGTGGTGAGCGTTTCGGCGACCCGCTTGCCGCCGAACTGCTTGCCGCGCGCCGCCTTGTCGACGACCACGTCCTCGACCCATGCCCTGATTCCGGTCGGGATCGGGAAGATGACCAGCGTCAGCGTCCCGACGATCTCGCCGCCCGCGCGGGCTATCAGCAACGTGCTGGCCGGCGCGGAGACGATGACCGACAGCGCATCCGCGTCGAGCTGGGACGCGCTGGTAGAGAGCTGGGGTAGCAGCCGGCCGAACGCCTCGACCACGTCGCTTGTGACTTCGTTCACAATCTCTATATCGACGTCCACCGGCGCAATCTACCTGTTCCGCCTGGCCCAGGATGTCCGACCCGCCGTCCCTACCCGATTCCGGCCAGCCGCAGCCCGGCCGCCGTCCCAGCCGCAGCGAGGATAACGACCAGGAACGGGGCCCTGAGCATCAGGGCAATCACGGCTGCCGCCAGCCCGGCGAGCCTCGCTGGGTCGAACACAAGCGAGGATCCCTTCGCCCCGGCTTGCACTGCGACCAGCGCCGCCAGCAGCGCTACGGGAACGAGCTCGGCGAACCGCCGCAGCCGGGCATTGCGTAGCAGCCGCTCAGGGACCGTCAGGCCGGCCAGCTTGAGCGCGTAGCAGCCCGCCGCGGTCACCAGGACCGCGATCCATGCGCCGGTCACGGCGCCGCGGCCGGCCGGCTGGCCAGAGTTCCGGCCAGCGCGGCCGAGCCCGCCAGGATGATCGGCGCCCCGGGCGGCAGGAGCGGCGTGGCCGCGATGGCGATGGCGGCGCCCCCGGCGGCGACACCGCGCTCGGTCCACCCGGCGGCCAGCCTTGGCCAGATCAGTGCCAGAAACGCCGCAGGCCCGATCACGTCGAGACCGAACGACTGGGGCGAGCCGATCTTGCCGGCGCCGATGGCTCCGGCCAGTGTCGCGGCGTTCCAGGTCAGGTACAGGCTGGCGAAGGTGGCGAAGAACCCGGTGCGCGCGGCCGCATTGTCTGGCTGAGCCAGGGCGAGCGCTGTCGATTCGTCCGTGACGCCGAGCGCTGCCAGCAGGCGCGCGGCACCGCGGACCTGAAGCAGCCCGGAGAGCCGCAGGCTGTACAGCGAATTTCTGCTGCCGAGGAGGATAGCGCCGGCCGCGCCAGCGACCAGGCTGCCGCCCGCGGCGATCGTGCCTGCCAGGGCGAATTGGGAGGCTCCGGTATAGGCGAGCAAGCTGAGCGCGCAGGTCTGCCAGACGGTCAGGCCGGCGCTGACGGCCGCCGCGCCGAATGCGAGGCCGGACACTCCCACGGCAAGGCCGAGCAGGACGCCGTCGCGGACCGGCTTGGGGGCTGTGCTGGCCCGGGGGGACGACCCCCCGGAACCCCCCGCGGTTGTGCTGGCCCGGGGGGACGACCCCCCGGACTCCCCGGCATCGGCCGGCTGGGCGAGTTCGGTCATGAGTTGAGAGTATGTCCGGGGATGGTGCAAGATCGGCGCTGGGAGGCGTGCTGGCTGGACAGTAACGATACAAGGGACGGGTCGTGGGAAAAGCGCTTGTACTGGGCGGCGGCGGGATAACCGGCGTCGCCTGGGAGATCGGGATATTGGCCGGGCTGGCCGACATCGGCATCGACCTGACCGATGCCGATCTCGTCATCGGCACATCCGCGGGTTCCATCGTCGGCGTCGACGTTAGGTCCGGCTTGGGGCTGGCCGAGCTGTACAAGCTGCAGACACGGCCACTGGGAGCGGGTGACGTCTACGCCAGGATGGGCCTCGCCGTGCTGGCTAAATATGTCCGGGCGATGATCCTCAGCAGGAAACCGGACGTCGCGCGGGCGCGCGTCGGCGCCATGGCACTGCGCGCCAGGACCGAGTCCGAGGAAGAGCGGCGGCGGGTGATCGAGTCCAGGCTGACGACATCCGAGTGGCCTGCCGGGAGGTTGCAGATCACCGCCGTCGACGCCCTGACCGGGGACCTTGTCGTCTTCGACGCGGCCAGCGGCGTGCGGCTGCTCGACGCGGTCGGCGCGAGCTGTGCCGTACCCGGCATCTGGCCGGCCGTGACCATCAACGGCCGCCGTTACATCGACGGCGGCATTGCATCGGCGGCCAACGCCGACCTTGCCGAAGGATGCGGCAGCGTGGTCGTCATCGCGCCGCTCGGCTCTGGTTTCGGTGCGATGGCGAGCCCGGTCAAGCAGGCCGCGAAGCTGGCCGAGTCGGGCGCACGGGTGAGCTTGGTCAAGCCGGACAAGGCCGCATTGCGAGCTATCGGAAGGAATGTGCTCGACCCGGCGCGCCGGGCCGACTCCGCTCGCGCCGGGTACGCGCAGGCTGCACTGGTGGCCGACGACGTCAAGTCGGCCTGGTCGGCCAGTTAGGACTGGTCCGGTGCGGCTGTGCGCCTGATCAGACCGAGCGCCTGATCAGACGGCGTACTCGAGCAGCGGCTGCGCGCGGCTCGGGTGCCGCAGCTTGGACAGCGACTGCTTTTCCAGCTGCCTGATCCGTTCCCGCGTCAGGCCCAGAGCCTTGCCGATCTCGTCCAGCGTGTGCGGGTTGCCGTCATACAGCCCGAACCGCATGGCCATGATCGTCGCCTCGCGCGGCGTCAGCGCGTCAAGCGCGTGCCGCAGCTGGTCTGCCATCAGCTGCCGGTCCACCAGCTCGGACGCCTCCGGCGCGTC
>DASWGE010000319.1:0-14161 GCA_036393895.1 Streptosporangiaceae bacterium
ACTCCGGTCCAGCGCCTTCACTGCGCTTTGCGCCGCGAACGGGCCGAGGATGGCGCGGCCCGGATCACCGGGCAGCACCTGGCCGGCGAAGAAGATGAGCAGGCTCAGCAGGACGAGCGTGAGCAGCGCCAGGCCTACGCGTTTCAGCAGGTACTGCGCCAAGCTCTCCCTCCGAAGGTCGTCGCGGCCGGGAAACGACCGCGAAACTCTTCCGCGGCATTTGATCGCGTACCGGAGATTGTGTACCGGACGTGCTCGGAAAGCAACGGCCCGCGCCCGGCTGCGGCCAAGCCGTGACAGACCACGGCCAATGGCTGCGCTGGCCCAGCTAGCTGGTCACGGCGACAGCTTGCCCGGTCTCGAGTGCCCGCTCTGCGGCGATGGCCACAGCCAGGCTGGCCGCCGCGTCCGACGGCGTGCAGACGACCGCCGAGGGGTCGTTCTCGCGGACGGCCCCGAGGAAACGGCTGATCGACCGTTCATGTGGGTGAACGGCGGCGGTGCGGGTGACCTGGCGGCCACCGCTCGACCCGTGCAGGGTGAAATCCGGGTCGAGGTCGAGCCTCAGAGTCGACTCAGAGGCGACCACGTCCAGGCTGTAGCTGCCGGGCTGGCCCGGCTTGGTCCAGGCCACGACGATCGTCGCGAGGGCGCCGGAGGCAAGCTGGAGCAGGATGGTTAGGGCGTCGTCGATGTCGCCAGCGTCTTCGCCCTGGCGGGCCAGCCGCACTCGGCTGGCGGCCGCCTGCACTGACACCACATCACCGCCGACGGTGCGGGCGAGGTCGATGTGGTGGCTGCCCCGTTCGAGCAGGTTCCCGCCGCCGGCGCGCCGGTCGATGAACCAGGGTCGGCTCATGGTCGGCCCGATGCTCGTCCCGACCATCAGCCCGATCTGCTGGCCCTGGAGCAGTTCACGCAGATCGTCGAGCAGGTCAATGGCGTGCCACTGGAAGCCGATCGCGCAGACAGTCCCCGAGCGCTCGGCCGCCGCCAGGATCGCTGATGCATCGTCCGCCGTCCGGGCGATCGGCTTCTCCAGATAGACCGGCAGCCCGCGGTCTAGCGACGCGACGGCTGGCTCCCGATGTGCCAGCGGCGGCGTGCAGACGAAAACGGCGTCGAGTTCTTCGCGGCCGAGCAACTCGCGCCAGTCGGTGTAGACGCGCATTGGGGCGCCGCCTGCGAGCGCCTCGGCCCGCGTGCGGTCGAGGTCACAGACCGCGACCACGTCAGCCTCGTTCAGCGATTCGAGGATCCGGTGGTGCGCTTGCGCTATCCAGCCGGCTCCGACGATGCCCACTCGTATCTTGTCCACGCCGCCCTCTGCGCCTTCGTTCGCTCTTGCTACCGGTGATCAAGGAGCAGACCGGATCAGACATGATCAGGTCGGCTTGCGCGGCTCCGCGAATTCCGTCAGCCTAGTTTCGCTGTCAGTACACTGCAACGTACTTACCCCGTATGCACGGTTTCATAGTGTCGCGGCGCTAACCTCCGTCGTCGACCCTTACGCGCATCGTGAGGTAGCGGCCACGGCAGGGGGAGGCCCGTGAGGATTACGGCGATCGAGATCGAGCGGCTGAGGTTGCCGCTCGACCCGCCGTTCCTGGCCGCGTGGGACCCGGTTCCGCGCACCCATTTCGACGCCACGCTGGTCCGAGTGCGCACCGACGAAGGCATCACCGGCTACGGCTCGGGCGACACGATGTCCGGCTTCGCGGACTACGCTGACCTGTTCATCGGCTGTGATCCGCTCCAGATCGCCAGCCATGTCCGCAGTCTGGAGACAATCGCGTTTCATGCGGGCCGGTACTGGCCGCTCGAGGCCGCGCTGTGGGACATCGCTGGCAAGGCATGCGGCCAGCCGGTGGCCATCCTGTTCGGCGGCGCGCTCACCACGATGGCCTGCTACGCCTCGTTCGGCGAGTCGCGCAGCGCGGCCGAGCGTGCCGATGCCGTCCTCGGTGCCCGCGAGGCCGGGTTCCGCGCAGTCAAGATCAGGATCGGCCGCGAGAGCGTCGCGGCCGGGCTCGCCGCCGTCCGCGCTGCCCGCGGGGCGGCGGGAGATGACCTCGCGATCATGGTGGACCTCAACCAGTGGTGGCGGATGCCCGGCGACATTTCCGCCGCGCTTGACCTGCCGGCCGTCCGGCGCGTCGCCGACGAGTTGCGCGAGCTCGGCGTGCTGTGGCTGGAGGAACCGCTCCCTGCCGCCGACCTCGCCGGGATGCGGACGCTCAGGGAGCAGACCGGCCTGCGGATGGCCGGCGGCGAGATGGCCCGCACGCCCGGTGAACTGCTCGGCGCGCTAGCCGCCGGAGCCCTGGATGTGGTTCAGCCGGACGTCGTCCTCGCGATTGGCATGCTGCGGGCGCGGACGGTAGCCGAGGTCGCGCTGCTCGCCAACCACTGGTTCACGCCGCACACCTGGACCAACGGCCTTGGCCTGCTGGCCAACCTGCATGTCGCCGCCGGTGTCGGCGGCGGCCCGTATCTCGAGTTCCCATTTGATCCGCCAGGATGGACGCAGCAGCGCCGCGACTTCTTCCTGGCTGAGCCGCTGATGATCGACGCCGAGACCGGGTCCCTGCGGGTGCCGCAGGGACCCGGTCTCGGCGCGGACATTGACGAAGACGTGGCCGCGAGGTTCAGGATTGGCTGAGCCCGGGCAGCGACGCCCCGGTGTCAAGGAGTAAAGCGACTTGTCTGCCAGAGTGATCAGCGGTCTCGCCAGCACAGAGCTGGTTATCGCTCCGACGCCGTCCGCGCATTTCGCCGCGGGCGGCATCAGCAAGCTCGGACCACTGGCAGCCGCGGCAGGCGGCGCCAGGGCTGTGATCATCACCGACGCGGGCATGCTGGCCACGCCGGTCATCGATGCCGTTCTGACCAGCCTGGCGGACGCCGGGGTCACGTCCACCGTCTTCAGCGGCGTGCACGCCAATCCGACCACGGACGACCTGGCGGCGGGGGCCGACGCGATCGCCTGGGCGGGGGCGCCCGCCGACGCGGTGCTGGTGGCCGTCGGGGGCGGCTCATCGATCGACGCCGCCAAGGGCATTGCGCTCGCTGCCGTGAACCCCGAGCGGGGCCGCGACCTGGATTACAAGAACCGGTTCGCGGCGCGTGGACTGCCGATCGTGGCGGTGCCCACGACCGCGGGCACAGGTGCCGAGACCAATGCCTTCGGCGTCGTCACTGACCCGCTGACGCACCGGAAGTTCTACGTTGGCGCCGCGAGCACGATGCCAGCGGCGGCGATTCTGGACCCGGAGCTGACGACTGGCCTGCCGCGGGCGGCCACCGCGGCCACCGGGGTCGACGCGCTGACGCATGCCATCGAGTCGTACCTGTCGGTCCGGGCGAGCCCTTGGTCGGACGGGATCGCGCTCCAGGTCATCAGCATGATCGCGGCGCACCTAGCGCGGGCATGCGCGGACGGCGCCGATCTGGAGGCGAGATCGGTGATGCTGCTGGCTTCGCACATGGCTGGGATCGGGATGGCCACCACGGGGCTTGGCCTCGTGCACGCGATCGGTCATGCCATCGGCGGCAGGTACGACATCGCCCACGGGATCTCGCTCGCGATGGTGCTGCCGCAGGTGCTCGGGTTCAGCGCGCCGGCCAGGAAGGACCGGCTCGCCGTGATCGCATTCGCGCTTGGCGCCGGCGACGCGGCTCGGGACGACGACTGGAACGCGGCGGCGGCGATCGACGCTATCCAGGTGCTGCGAGCCGAGATCGGTCTGGCTGTGAAGCCGCCCGATTTCGGTGTGGAAGCGGCCGACTTGGCCAGCTTGGCAGCCGACGCGCTCGACGATGAGGTGCTGGTCAATGCTCCGCGGCAGCCGACAGCAGCCGACATCGAGCAGATCCTGACCGTTGCCGCCGACGGTTAAGCGGCACTTGGTGCTGCCGGGGCCGCGGAC
This sequence comes from Streptosporangiaceae bacterium, assembly GCA_036393895.1. GTDB lineage: Bacteria > Actinomycetota > Actinomycetes > Streptosporangiales > Streptosporangiaceae > Chersky-822. The sequence goes on from DASWGE010000319.1 coordinate 3,930, forward strand.
GCGCCGTAGCGACGCGGGCGAATATCGTGACAGTATGACGAGCCCTGGTGCCCCCGGTGCCTCCAGTGCCGCCGGTGCCCCGGGAACCGGCCAGCGGCAGCGGCGGCGGCCGGTTGTCGCGATTGTTCTCGTGCTGGTCGCGGCCGCCCTGCTGTCGACCGGCACCCTGCTGGCCGCCCGCTGGGTATTCGGTCCGCACGCTCGGGTCGCAGGGAGCAAGTCGGGGCTCGGCTTCGTCCGGCTCCACCACCCGGCCCAGCCGGTGAGCCTGCCGAGCCTAAGCGGGAGCGGAAAGATCGACCTGGCCGGGCTGGCGGGCAAGCCGATCGTGATGAACTTCTGGTCCTCGACCTGCGGCCCCTGTAAGCAGGAGACTGCCGCGCTGGCCCGCGTGGCCAGGGCCTTGGGTAGCAAGGTCAGCTTTCTCGGAATCGACACGGCCGACGGCCGCCCGAAAGCGATCGCGTTCGTCGCCAGGTACAAGGTCTCCTATCCGATCGCATTCGACCCCAACGCGACGGCCGCCAATCAGTACGGCGTCCCAGGGCTGCCGGTGACCTTCTTCTTGTCTTCGTCTGGCAAGACGGTGGTCGGCGAGAACATCGGCGCGCTCACGGCAGCCAAGCTGCGCAGGATCCTGCACGAGCTATACCGCGTGAGCTGAGCCGTTCTGGCCGGGCTGGCCATGCAACTCGGCGGATGCGCCTGGCGATCCGGTACCGGGAGCGAGGAAGATGATGGCTTGGCCGTCGCATCCGGCTGCGGCCCTTGACCTTGGTCAGTGAGGAAACTGGCGATGACCGCTGCGCGAACGCCGGATCAGGCTCCGGCCGGCCCCCGGCCGGTCCGGGCACCCCGGGGAACAGATCTGTCCTGCAAGGCCTGGCCACAGGAAGCAGCCATGCGGATGCTCATGAACAACCTCGACCCTGAGGTAGCCGAGCACCCCGACCAGCTCATCGTCTACGGCGGTTCGGGCCGGGCGGCCCGGAGCTGGGATGCGTTCGACGCGATCGTCGGCTCGCTGCGCGACCTTGAATCCGACGAGACCCTGCTCGTCCAGTCAGGTAAGCCGGTCGGCGTGTTCCGCACCCACGAGTGGGCGCCGCGGGTGCTGATCGCCAATTCGAACCTGGTGCCGCAGTGGGCCACCTGGGAAGAGTTCCGTCGGCTCGAGTCGCTCGGGCTGACCATGTTCGGCCAGATGACCGCTGGCTCATGGATCTACATCGGCACGCAGGGCATCTTGCAGGGCACCTACGAGACGTTCGCGGCCGTGGCGGCGAAGAGGTTCGGCGGGTCGCTGGCCGGCACCATCACGCTGACGGCGGGCCTCGGCGGCATGGGCGGGGCGCAGCCGCTGGCGGTCACCATGAACGGCGGCGTCGTGATCTGCATCGACTGTGACCCGGCCAGCATCAGCCGCCGCATCGAGCACGGCTACGCCGATGTCCAGGCCGATGACACCGACGACGCGATCAGGCGGGCGACGGCCGCCGCCAAAGCCGGCCAGCCGCTCTCGATCGGCCTGCTCGGCAACGCCGCAGACCTAGTACCTGCCCTGCTCAAGATGGGCGCGCCGATCAATGTGGTGACCGACCAGACCTCGGCGCACGATCCGCTGACCTACCTGCCGCGAGGGGTCGCGTTCGAGGACATGGCCGCGCTGCGTGCCGAGGACCCGGCGGGGTTCACGCTTCGCGCCCGCGAGTCGATGGCCGCGCACGTCGAGGCGATGGTGGGGTTCATGGACGCGGGCGCCGAGGTGTTCGACTACGGCAACTCGATTCGCGGTGAGGCCGAGCTGGCCGGGTACGGGCGGGCATTCGCGTTCCCGGGATTTGTGCCCGCCTACATCAGGCCGCTGTTCTGCGAGGGCAAGGGACCGTTCCGGTGGGCTGCGCTCTCCGGCGACCCGGCCGACATCGCGGTCACCGACCGGGCCATCCTCGAGCTGTTCCCCGACAACGAGCCGCTGGCCAGATGGATCGAGATGGCCGGGAAGAAGGTCCATTTCCAGGGGCTGCCCGCTCGCATCTGCTGGCTCGGCTACGGCGAGCGGGACAAGGCCGGGCTCCGCTTCAACGACCTCGTCGCGCAGGGCGAGGTCAAGGCGCCCATCGTGCTCGGCAGGGATCACCTGGACTGCGGATCGGTCGCCTCGCCCTATCGGGAGACCGAGGGCATGGCCGACGGCTCGGACGCCATCGCCGACTGGCCGCTGCTCAACGCGCTGGTCAACACGGCATCAGGCGCGTCCTGGGTCTCGATCCACCACGGCGGCGGCGTCGGCATCGGCCGCTCCATCCACGCCGGCCAGGTCTGCGTGGCCGATGGCACCCCCTTGGCCGCACAGAAACTCGAACGGGTTCTCACCAACGACCCAGGCACGGGCGTGATCCGCCACGTCGACGCCGGCTACGACCGCGCCAAGGAGGTAGCCAGGGAACGCGGCGTCCGCACCCCAGTGCAGGAGCACCACCAATGACCGACTGGCAGCTCCCCCTGTGGCAGTCGCTCCTGCCGGTAGGCAGGAGCGACGAGACTGGCGGCTACAACCGCTTCTCATTCACCCCGGCAGGGACCGCCTGCCGCACCTGGTTCGGCCACGAAGCCGAGAAGCGAGGCCTCCGCGTCGAGACAGACCGCAACAGCAACCTCTGGGCCTGGTGGGACCCGCCCGATCAGCCTGCGGACGACAGGGGCGCGATCGTCACCGGCAGTCATCTCGACTCGGTCCCCGACGGCGGCCCATTCGACGGCCCGCTCGGCATCGTCTCGGCGTTCGTGGCAATCGACTTGCTCGCCGGCGCAGGCCGGGTTCCGGTCCGGCCGGTCGGCGTCGTGGCGTTCACCGAGGAAGAGGGTGCGAGATTCGGGGTGGCCTGCCTAGGCAGCCGCCTGCTGACCGGCGCTGTGAGCCCCGACGCGGCCCGCGCCCTGACCGATGCCGATGATGTCGGCCTGGCCGATGCGATGACCGCAGCGGGACTTGAGCCTGCGGTGATCGGCCCCGAGCCCGAACGGCTCGGAGGGATCGACGCGTTCATCGAGCTGCACATCGAGCAGGGCAGCGCGCTCGACGGGATGGGTGCCGCGGTCGGCGTCGCCGAGTCGATCTGGCCGCATGGCCGCTGGCGGATCGACTTCACCGGCCGGGCCGACCACGCGGGCACCACGAAGCTGGCCGACCGGCACGACCCGATGCTGCCGTACGCGGCGACCGTGCTCGCGGCCAGGACCGTGGCCACCGAGCTTGGCGCGCTGGCCACGTTCGGCAAGGTTGTCGCGGAGCCTGGTGCCGCCAACGCGATCAGTTCGGCCGTCCACGCGTGGCTCGATGCCCGCGCGCCCAACGAGGAGAGTCTGAAGGAGCTTGCCAGTCAGGTGACGGCGGTCGCGCAGCTGAGCGGCACCAGCCATAGCGTAAGCGTGACCAGCCGGTGCGATTCGTTGTCGCCGATCGTAGAATTTGATCGTGACCTGCGTGACAGGGTCGTGACGGCGCTCGCGCGGCGGGGGATTGAGGCGCCTATGCTGCCGACCGGAGCGGGTCACGATGCCGGCGTGCTGGCGACCGGCCTGCCCACCGCGATGCTGTTCGTGCGCAATCCGAGCGGCATTTCGCACTCGCCTGCCGAGCACGCGGAGCCCGAGGACTGCGAGGCCGGGGTCGTAGCCCTTGCCGCCGTGCTCGAGGAGCTTGCCTGCTCATGACGCCGCCGACGGGGCCGGTAGTGGCCCGTGCCTGGCATGCCGAATTCGCCTGGCTGCCAGGGGTCGGCGTGCTGCCTGAGGTGCTGATCGAGGCCGCCGGAGACCGGTTTACCAGGATCACGTCGCGGGTCACGGCTGAAGCGCTGCCATCAGGCACGATCAGGCTCGCGGGCCTGACCATGCCGGCCCTCGCGAACGCGCACTCGCATGCCTTCCACCGCGCGCTGCGCGGCGTGACGCAGGCGGGCAGGGGCACGTTCTGGACTTGGCGGGAGCGGATGTACCAGGTCGCCGCGGGCCTGGAGCCGGACAGTTACCGTGCGCTCGCCCGCGCTGTTTACGCCGAGATGACGCTCGCCGGGATCGGTTGCGTCGGCGAGTTCCACTACCTGCATCACGGGCCGGACGGGACCCCTTATGCCGATCCGAACGCGATGAGCCGGGCGCTGATCGAGGCCGCGGCCGAGGCGGGGATTCGGATCACCCTGCTAGACGCCTGCTACCTGGCTGGCGGACTTGACCCCGCGGGCTGGTCGCTGCCGCTGACCGGTCCGCAGCTCAGGTTCGGCGACGGGACGGCGCAGGCGTGGGCGAAGCGGGTCAGCTTGCTCGGTGCCGACGAGCACGGCATGCTCGGGCCGTCAGCCATGGTCGGGGCGGCTATCCACTCTGTGCGGGCGGTTGCGCCCGAGCAGATGGCTACCGTCGCGGCGTGGACCCACGCGACTGGCGCACCGCTGCACGTGCACCTGTCGGAGCAGGTCGCGGAGAACGACGCCTGCCTGGCCACCTACCGGTGCACGCCGGCGGCGTTGCTGTACGACGCGGGAGTGCTTGGCCCGCGCACCAGCGTGGTGCACGCCACTCATCTGACCAGCGCTGACATCAGGCTGCTCGGCGGCAGCGAGGTGTTCGCGTGCGTCTGCCCGACGACCGAAGCTGACCTGGCTGACGGGATCGGCCCCTTCGGCGCTCTCGCGGCGGCCGGCTGCCGGCTGACCGTCGGCAGCGACAGCCAGGCGGTGATCGATCTGTTCGAGGAGGCCAGGCTGATCGAGATGTACGAGCGGCTGGCCAGCAGGGAGCGTGGTCATTTCACCGCCGAAGCGCTGGGAACGGCCATGACGTGGGACGGTCACGCCAGCCTGGGCTGGCCCGATGCGGGCGAGATCGCGCCCGGTTCACTCGCTGACCTCGTGACGGTAACGCTCGACTCGCCACGGCTGGCCGGGGCCGTCCTGCCTGACCGCCCAAGCGGGCCGGATCTGGCCTTGCTCGAGGCGGTCATCTTCGCGGCCAGCCCCGCCGACGTGCGCAACGTCGTGATCGGCGGGCGCGACGTCGTCGTCGACGGCCGGCACTTGCTCGTCGAGGATGTTCCCGCCGAGCTCTCGGCCGCCGTCCGAGCCGTGCTCGCCTAAGAGCCCATCATCCCTGGCTCACGACGCAGGCGGACGAGTCTGGCCCGCCCCCCCTCGGGCGGCTCGGCCAACGACCGCGACCATCGCCGGACCGCTCTTGACTCGCGTCATCGGTTAGTGCAGACTAACGGTTAGTGGAAACTAACGGAGTAGCAGCGCTCGGCGCCCTGGGAGACCCGACCAGGCGCGCCATCTTCGAGTGCCTCGCGCGGCGGCCGATGGCTGTTGGCCAGCTGTCGGCCGACCTGCCAGTCACCAGGCCAGCCGTGTCCCAGCATCTGAAGGTCCTGAAGCAGGTCGGCCTGGTGACCGATCACGCCGACGGGACGAGGCGGATCTACCAAATCAACCCGGAAGGGGTGCAGGCCATCCGCTACTACCTCGATCAGATGTGGAACCAGGCGCTGACCGGATTCCGGCTCGCAGCGCAGCAGATAGCACAGGAGGAAACATGAATCTGGCCATCATCGCCCCCGTGAGATATTCGGTCACGGTGCCGATTCCCGCCGAACGGGCATTCGCCCTATTCACGGAGGGCTTCAACACATGGTGGATCGGCCATCACATCGGCGAGGCCGAGATGGCGGAGGCGGTGATCGAGCCGCGCGTCGACGGCAGGTGGTACGAGCGCGGCGTGGACGGCACCGAGTGTGATTGGGGCAAGGTCCTGGCCTTCGAGCCGCCAGACCGCGTTCTCCTGACCTGGCAGCTCAACTGTCAGTTCAAGTACGACCCCGACCTGTCGCACGCAAGCGAGGTGGAAGTGCTCTTTGTCGAGAAGAACGGCCAGACCAGGGTCGACTTGGAGCATCGCTATATCGAGCGGCTCGGCGCCGGCGGTAACGAGCTTGCCGAGTCGGTTTCCGGAGAGGGCGGCTGGCCGAGCATTCTCGACCTGTACGCCAAGGCTGCGGCTGCGGCCTAGCGCTGGCCCGGCGCAGCGTCACTGGCGGGCTGGCTACAGCTTCCCGATCTGGTGGTAGCCAGCCCAGAGCCTGCCGCCGGCCCGGGCGAGGACGCCATCGGTGAGGCTCGCCAGCCTGGCCGGGTCGTCGCGGGCTTCGATGAGCTCCTCGGCCAGCGCAGGCTCGGCTGCCCTGAGCTCCCGGAGCAGCCACTTGCCGCTGCCCAGCCAGCTGCCGCGGATCAGCAGAGCAAGCTCGGCGGTCTCGCGCAGCACGTACCAGCAGATCAGGGCTGTCTCGCCAGGATCGCTGCTGCCAGCCAGGTCATCGAGCAGATCGGTGAGCCCGTAGCGGCGGCGGTCAAGCTCAGAACGCTCGAGAGGCGGCGAGCCAGCGGCTAGGACGGCCCTGGCCTGGTCCCGTACCACGGTTGCGGTTCCGTCGGCGTCGGTCAGGATCACGCCGTCCGCGCACATCCTGGCCAGCGTCGGGCGTCTCCGGGCGCGGTCTTTGGCGAACCAGTCGCCGATCGTGCTCGCGTGCTGCACGAAGAGCTCAACGGCCAGGTCCGCCAGATCAGCGACTCGCGGTAGGGCGGCTGAGTGCCGTCAACCACGATGACGATGTCTAGGTCTGAGGTCGGCGTCCGGGGAGCGGACAGCACCCCGCCGCCGAGGAAAGAGGCACGAGCGGCGGGGAAGCGCGCTGTGACCAGCGCCCGCGCGTCTTCTTCTGGGTCCATGACCGGCATCATGGCCGGGATGCAGCGGTCGCGCACTTGGTTTGGCCGCCGCTCCAACTGGCCGGGTTCTGCGGCCAGCGCCCCGCGATACCCCGTCGTGGCAGGATGCGCTCGTGAGCACGCTGATCACGAACATCGGTGAACTGGTCACCAACGTGCCGGAGGCCGGGGACGTCACTGCGGCGGCTGCCGGCGGAATCGGCGCGGCCGCTGACGGCGGCGGAGCCGCAGACCGCCAGGACCGGAGTGGTTTCGCCGCGCTGAGCGACGCTGCGATCGTGATAGACCGCGGCCGGGTCGCGTGGACCGGCCCTGCGGCACAAGCGCCTGCCGCCGACGGTCGCGTCGACGCTGCGGGCCGGGCTGTCCTGCCCGGGTTCGTCGACTCGCACGCCCATCTCGTCTTCGCCGGCGAGCGCGGCGCGGAGTTCGCCGCCAGGATGGCCGGAGTGCCTTACAGCGCGGGCGGCATCCGCAGCACGGTGGCGGCAACCCGGGCGGCCAGCGATGCCGACCTTGGCGCCAACTTGCGCCGGTTCGCCGCTGAGATGCTCAGGCAGGGAATTACCACGTTTGAGTGCAAGTCAGGCTACGGATTGACGGTCGCCGACGAAGCGCGGAGCGTCGCGCTGGCCGCCCAGGTCACCGCCGAGGTGACGTATCTCGGCGCGCACGTGGTGCCGCCGGAATACGAGGCCGACCCGGCCGGGTACGTGGATCTGGCCTGCGGGCCCATGCTCGACGCCTGCGCGCCGCACGCCAGGTGGGTGGACGTGTTCTGTGAGCGCGGGGCGTTCGACGCCGACCAGGCCCGCGCGATTCTCGCGGCCGGCCGCTCGGCCGGCCTTGAGCCCCGTGTGCACGCGAACCAGCTCGGCCAAGGTCCAGGCGTCCAGGTCGCGGTCGAGGCAGGCGCGGCGTCGGCCGACCACTGCACCTTCCTTTCCGACGCCGACGTCGACGCGCTCGCGGCGTCCTGGACGGTCGCTACCTTGCTGCCCGGCGTGGAGTTCTCCACCCGTCAGCCTTACCCAGACGCCAGGCGGCTGCTCAACGCCGGAGTGACGGTGGCGATCGCCACGGACTGCAACCCGGGATCGTGCTTCACCTCGAGCATGCCGTTCTGCATTGCGCTGGCGGTCAGGGAGGTGCGCATGACGACCCGTGAGGCGGTCTGGTCCGCGACTGCGGGCGGCGCCCGGGCGCTGCGCCGGGACGACGTCGGCCACCTCGGCGTCGGCGCGCAGGCGGACCTGGTCATGCTGGAAGCGCCTTCGCACGCTTACCTCGCCTACCGGCCAGGCGTCCCGCTCATCGCCGCCGTCTGGCAGGGCGGCAACCTCGTGCCGACCGCGTCGTCTGACGTGCTCTTCGGCCGGGAGTGAGGTCAGGCAGGAATAGAGTCGCACCAATGACCGAGACGCTGCCGCTGTTCCCGCTCGGCACGGTCCTGTACCCGGGGCTCGTGCTGCCCCTGCACGTCTTCGAGGACCGGTACAAGCAGCTTGTCCGCGACCTGCTCAACGAGCCAGAACCGCGGCGGTTCGGTGTCATCGCCATCCGCGTGGGGCGCGAGACCGGGATCGGCGGCGTCTCTGCCCTGCACGAGGTCGGCTGCACTGCGACGGTCCGCGAGGTTGTCGAGGCTGACAACGGCCAGTACGACCTCGTCACCGTCGGCACCGACCGGTTCAGGCTGCATCAACTCGACGAGTCGCGGCCTTACCCGTCCGGAGAGGTCGAGCTGCTGGGCGAGCTGCTAGGCGATGAGGCCGCGGCTGCCCTGGCGGCCGCCGCCGTGCAGCGTGGTTTCCGTGCCTACCTGAACATTCTCGCCGAACGCGGGGCGGCCGCGATCAGCGTTCCCGACCTGCCCGACGAGCCGATCCTGCTCTCCTACCTGGTCGCCGCGTCCATGATCATCGAGCTGAACGACCGGCAGGACCTGCTGGCCCAGCCCGACGCCGTCCGCAGGCTGTCCGCCGAGCGGGCACTACTAGCCAAGGAAACGGCGATTGTCCGCGAATTTGGCACCACTCCCGCTACCGACCTCCGCTCGGCCCCGTACAACCCCAACTGAATCTGCCGATGGCGGTTCCCAAGTTTCTCGAGTTTCATGAGCGAGTAGTCAAACGCGAGTACTCATGTTTTACTTATAACGTGAATCCCACCCGGCTGTTCGTTCTCGGCGCGCTCGCCAAGCACGGTCCGATGTACGGTCACCAGCTTCGGCGCGATGCCCGGCTCGACTGCGCTGACATGTGGTCCGACGTCAGGCCTGGATCGCTGTACGGGGCGCTGCACCGGCTGGCGGCTGAAGGCCTGATCGAGCCGGTGCGGACCGAGCAGGAGGGAAATTTGCCAGCCCGTACCGTCTACGCGATCACCGCGGAAGGTCAGCGCGAGCTCAGGGTGCTGCGCGCGGATGCGCTCGCCCAAGTCGGGCTGCGTCCCGACCCAGTTGACCTCGCCTTGGCCACGAGCAGCGACCTGGACGAGGACACGCTGCGCGGATACGTGCAGGACCGGATCAGCGCGCTGAGCGCCGACGCAGCCAGGTTCCAGCACCGCGCAGACCGGGTGTGGCCTGATCAGACTGTCGCCGATGACCTAGTCGTCGAGCACGCGCTGTTGCGCATCGAAGCGGAACTCGCCTGGCATCAGCTCGTGCTCGACCGGATCGGCAAACTGACCGCCGACAGCCAGTACAGGACTCGTGCCGCGACCGACGCCCGGCAGGCGCCGGGCGGCGCGATGATCGCGCGGCAGACAGATTCTGACGGTGCGGATCCGGTGGCGCGATGACCGTGCGGTCGCTGCGCCTGCTTGGTGACCCCGTGCTGCGCACGCCCAGCGACTGCGTCGTCCGCTTCGACGACGCACTCGCCCAGCTGGTAACCGACCTGCTCGACACGGTGCAGGTGCCAGGGCGCGCCGGGCTCGCAGCGAACCAGATCGGGTCCAGCCTCGCGGCTTTCGCGTACAACGTCGACGAACAGCTTGGTTACGTGATCAACCCGGTGCTGGCCGAGATCAGCGGGGAACAAACCGGAGAGGAGGGTTGCCTGTCCATGCCGGGTGTCAGCGCTAACCGCCGCCGTGCCGCACACGCCGTCGTGACCGGCGTGAACCTGGAGCAGCAGCCGGTGACCGTCGCGGGCGACGGCGAGCTTGCCCGCTGCCTGCAGCACGAGACCGATCATCTGCGCGGTGAGCTTTACGTAGACGCGCTCACCGGCCCCGAGCGCGCCGCGGTCATGCGAGCGCTCCACGAGCAGCCGGCCGGCGGCCCCGCGGGCCGCGTTCCCTGATCACGGACATTTTTCGACGGCAGATTCAGGTGGTCGTCGCAACGCGTTGCAGGTCGTCGGTGAGGAGCTTAGCGAACGCTTCGCGCGGGGTGTGGTAGCCGAGCCGCTTGCGGGGCCGGTCGTTGAGCTCGCTGGC
>DASWGE010000320.1:0-1542 GCA_036393895.1 Streptosporangiaceae bacterium
GCAGGGGCGCTGACCGTGTTCCAGCCCATGTGCGGCAGGACCCGAGCCGGAAGCCGGTCGACCACTCCCGGCAACGCGCCGCAGCCGGCGGTGCGATTGCCGTGCTCCAGCCCTTCGGCGAACAGGACCTGCATGCCGACGCAGATCCCGAGCACCGGGCGGGACCTGGCCAACCTCTTCGCGATGATCTCATCGCCGCGCACCGAGCGCAGGCCCTGCATGCACGCGGCGAATGCGCCGACGCCGGGCACGACGAGGCCGCGGGCATTCAGGGCCGCGTCAGCGTCCGCGGTCACCACGGCCTCCGCTCCAGCCCGCTGCAGGGCGCGCTGGGCCGAGCGCAGATTTCCTGATCCGTAGTCGAGGACGACGACGTCCCGCGTGACGCCGCTCACCCCCGCGCCCTCCTCGCCAGCCGGCCCATTTACAGGACGCCCTTGGTGCTCGGAACGCCGTCAGCCCGCGGATCAGGCGCCGCAGCGGTGCGCAGGGCCCTGGCGAACGCCTTGAACTGCGCCTCGACGATGTGATGCGGGTTGCGCCCGTACAGGACGGCCAGATGAACGCAGATCCCGGCAGTCGCTCCGAGCGTCTCGAAGAAGTGCCTGGTCAGGCTGGTGTCGAAGGTGCCGATCAGCGGCGCCATCCCAGGTGGCTCACTGTGCACCACATACGGCCGGCCAGCGATGTCGACCGCCGCCCTGACCAGGGTCTCGTCGAGCGGGACCAATGCGTCGCCGAACCTGCTGATTCCCGCCTTGTCGCCCAGCGCCTGGCGCAGCGCGTCGCCTAGCGTGATCGCCGTGTCCTCGACCGTGTGGTGCGCGTCGATCTCGATGTCGCCGGCGGTCTTGACGCGCAGGTCGATCCGCCCGTGCTTGGCCAGCTGGTTCAGCATGTGGTCGAAGAACGGCACCCCGGTGCTCACGTCGGCCACGCCGGTGCCGTCGAGGTCAAGTTCGACGGCGACCCGTGTCTCCTTCGTGGCGCGCTCGGCCCGCCCCGTCCGGCCGGTCACGAGAGCACCTCGTCGAGAGCCGTGCGGAAGGCGTCCATCTCCCGCGGCGTGCCGATCGTCACCCGCAGCCAGCCGGGCGGGCCGACCTCCCTGATCAGTACGCCATGATCGACCAGCTTCTGCCAGACGGCCCGGCGGTCGTTGAATGTGCCGAACAGCACGAAGTTCGCGTCGGATTCGGTGACCGACAGGCCGCGCGCCCGAAGCCATGTCGTCAGCTCGTCCCGCGAGGCCCTGATGGCGTCGACGGTTCCGAGCAACTCGACGGACCGGCCAAGCGCGGCGCGCGCAGTCGCCTGGGTCAGCGCCGACAGGTGATACGGCAGCCTGACAATCTGCAGCGCGTCGACCACGCCGGGGTCGGCCGCGAGATATCCGACCCGCGCGCCGGCCAGCGCGAAGGCCTTGGACATGGTTCGGACGACGACGAGCCGCGGGAAGCGCGGCAGCAACGTGAGCGCCGTAGCCTGCTGGTCGCGGGCGAACTCGGCGTACGCCTCGTCGACGACGACCATGCCAGGGGC
>DASWGE010000321.1:0-4464 GCA_036393895.1 Streptosporangiaceae bacterium
CCGGAACGCCACCGCCATCAGGACGATCATGATGGGGCCGCCGATGAACTCCGCCAGCGTGAATTGCCAGCCGATCAGCAGCGCGAGGATGATGCCGAGCTCTATCACCAGGTTCGTGCTGGCGATCTCGAACGCCATCGCCGCGGTGAAGGTTGCGCCCCGGCGGAACAGGGCACGCGCGAGTGCCACGGCCGCGTAGGAGCACGACGATGAGGCGGCCCCGAGACCGGTGGCGAGCGCGATCGTCTTGGGCCGGTCATCCCCGAGCAGCCGGACCACTGTCTCGCGCCGGACGACTGCCTGTATCACGGCGGACAGCGTGAATCCACCAATGAGCGACCAGGTGATTTCCCATGTCATCGAGCCGGCCAGGGCCAGGGCGTGACCCAGCGCGTCGAGCGCGCGCGTCACCGGGCCGCCCGCTGCCACGGCCGGCGCCACCAGCGCCGCCGCTGCCGACGGCCGAATGGTCCGCTGCGGGCTGATGACTCCGGGTCAAAACAGACTCGCAGTGCCTGCCATGCGTGCTCGGTGTCCGGATTGCGCTCGTGGGCGGACCTGAGCCGTCCGGTGAAGGACGCGATGTCGGCGAGTGTCCATGCCAGCCGGTAGTAACTGAGGGCCATCGTGTCGACCGTCCTGCCCGTGGCCTTGGTATAGCCGGCGAGCACGCCGGGCGGCGCGTTGTCCAGCATCCACAGATCCCGCTCCGGCGGAGCCAATGCAACAGTGTCCCAGTCGATCAGCATGAGCTGGCTGCCGGCGCGCATGATGTTGCCAGGATGCGGCTCACCATGGGTCACGACCAGGCTCGCGTCGCTGTCGGGCAGGTGCGCCGCGAGGCTATCGAACTCAGCCAGCCAGTCCCGCACGGTCCCGGCGCCCGCGGCAAGCGCGGCGCGAGCCTGCACGGCGAACGGGCCGCCCGTCCACGGCTGGTCAAGGTCGCCAAGCGCTGCCTCAAGACCGGCTCGCCCGGGCAGGGCCATGCCGCGTCGCCGGGCGAGCGCCCCGACGGCGGGCGTGGACCTGTGCAGTTCGGCGAGGAGGCTAGCCAGCGCGTTCCGGTCCCGCCCGGTGAGGTCGGTCCCCCAGCGTCCGGCCTTCCCGGCCACGTACGGGAACACGGCCAGGCTGTAGCGCGAGTTGAGGCGGTGGGCGCTCTGACCGTGCACCGAAAGGACGGGAGCGACCACGAAATCTAGCCGGGCCTGGTCGCGCAGGGTCAGCGCAGTGTCGAAAGCGGCGCGCAAGCCGCAGAACGCCGAGTCGGGATCCGCGCCGAGCCATGGTTTGTCCAGCAGGTCGTCCACGGTCAGGAAGTACCGACCGCCGTCGCTGGCAGCAGCGAACCAGTGATAGCTGCCGCCGCCCAGCGCGACGTACCGTAGCCTGCTGACCGGCAACCCCCAGCCTTTGGCGACCTCCGCCGCTACGGTCGTCGCGGCAAGGCCGGCCGGAGCTGTCCGCATTGGTCCGTCCTTCCGCTTCGGTGCCGGCTCGCCGCCGCTCCCGCCCATTTCCCCCGATGCCTGACCACGACAAGCTGCCTGGCCACACAATAGGCGGCAGGCCGTCCGCAGGAGCCGGGTCTTGCGCGGCCTTTTGGCCCGCGCAGGCCGCGCAGATAGGCTCAGCCAATGACCGACGACGCTGATTCCGGAACGAACCTGGGGCTCGATCCGAGCGTCGCGAACGTGGCCCGCGTCTACGACTACGTGCTCGGCGGCAAGGACAACTTCTCGGTTGACCGGCAGCTCGGTAGCCAGCTTCTCACTGCCTTCCCCGAGGCCGCCTGGATCGCACGGCAGAACCGCGCCTTCGCCGGGCGGGCCGTCCGCTACTGCGCCGAGCATGGCGTCGGCCAGTTCCTCGATGTGGGCAGCGGGCTGCCGACCATGGACAACGTGCACGAGGTCGCGCGGCGGGTGATCACTGACGCCGCGGTGGTCTATGTCGACAATGACAAGGTGGCCCACAGCCACGCCGAAGCGCTGCTCACCACCAATGACGGCGTCGCGGCGATCACCGGGGACGTCCGGGAGCCCGGCCGGATTCTCGCCGACGTCCAGGCGGGCGGCCTGCTCGACCTGACCAGGCCGTTCGTTGTCTTGCTGACCGCGATCTTGCACTTCATCACCGACTTCGAGCGGCCGGCGGAGCTGATCGCGACATTCCGCGATGCCATGCCATCAGGCAGCTATCTCGTTCTCTCGCACGCGACCCATGACTTCCAGCCGGAGGAGTCTGCCCGTGCGACCAGGATGTACAGCCGTGCCTCGTCGCCGCTCGTGACCAGATCGCGCCTCGACATTGCCGCGATGTTCAGCGGGTTCCAGCTGGTGAAGCCCGGCTTGGTGCGGACATCGCGGTGGCAGCCGCCGGAACAGGTGACGGTGACCGAGGCATCGGATCTGTTCGCGGGCGTCGGACGCAAGCCCTAGCGATCGCAACCGGATGTCTGCTGGCCTTGCGGTCTCGGCATTCCTCGCCGGAACAGTCGTCAGCCTGCTCACGAGCTTTCTCCTGGTTTCCCGGCTCGAGCGGGTCGGCGAGCGACTCGGCTTCTCCGAGGCGCTGCTCGGAATCGTCGCAGCCCTCGCGGCTGACGCTCCGGAAGTAACTGCGGCCGTCACGGCCGTCGCCCATCATCAGCAGCGGGTGGGCGCCGGGGTGATCCTCGGCTCGAACGTGTTCAACCTCGCTGCGCTACTCGGCCTCGGCGCGGTGGTGGCGGGGCGGATCGGCCTTCACCGCAAGGTCGTGGTGCTGAGCGGCACCATCGCTGTCTGGGTGGCGGTGGTGACCCTGGCAGTGGTGGTCGCGGTGCTGCCAGCCTCCGGCGGCCTGGCACTCGCCCTTCCCGCGCTGGCCATGTACCTGGTTGTCCTCGGTACCGAAGGACGGGGCCTTGAGCGCCTGCGGGTACCCGGGCGGTGGGCCGCCTGGCTGCGGTCCGCAGTCGCCGAGGAGGAGTTCGAGCTCGAGGAGGCAATCCGGCCGGCCAAGGGCCGCTGGCCAGACGCAGCGCAGGCGGCCGCCGCGCTGGTCGTCGTGGTGATCGCCAGCGTGACCATGGAGCGGGCCGCCTCGGCGCTCGGCACCCGCTTCGCCGTGCCCGAGATCGTCGTCGGGGGCCTGGTCCTGGCGGCAGTGACGAGCCTGCCGAACGCCGTGGCAGCGGTGTACCTGGCGGCTCGAGGACGGGGTGCCGCCACCCTCAGTACGGCCCTTAACAGCAACACCCTCAATGTCGTGGCCGGCCTGCTGCTGCCAGCCACGATCCTCGCCCTGGGCAAGCCATCAGGACAGGCCGTTCTCATTACCGTCTGGTATGTCCTGATGACGGTCGGCGTGCTCGCCATTGCCTACCGCTATCGCGGCCTTGGGCGAATGACCGGCGGGCTGATCATCGTTGCCTACGCAGCGTTCACCGGAACGCTTCTGCTGGTCACGTGACCGCTGGCGTTCGCTTGCCAGCAGCGGATTCCGCCCGACCAGGACGTTGTCTACAATCCGGTAAATGCGACCACCATTCCGCGCCGACCACGTCGGCAGCCTGCTCCGCCCACCTGAGCTGCTGCGCGCGCGGGAAGATTTCTCGGCTGGCCGGATCAGCGCCGACGAACTACGCGGCATCGAGGACACGGCTATCCGAGAGGTCGTGCGTCGGCAGCAGGAAGCCGGGCTGCGGTCGGCGACCGACGGCGAGTTGCGCCGCGAGTCATGGCACATGGACTTCATTTACCAGCTCGGCGGCGTCCGGAAGGTGCAAGACGACACGATCAGGGTGATGTTCCACAACGAGCAGAAGAGCTACGAATGGGCGCCGCCTTCCGCGCACATCGTCGGCCCCGTAACCCTGCCGCACACGATCTTCGGCGACGATTTCAGCTTTCTCGCTGACACGGTCACCACCGCGGTTCCCAAGCTCACGATCCCCTCGCTCAGCATGGTGCATTACCGCGGCGGCCGGTCGGCGATCGATGCGACCGTCTACCCGGACCTGGACCAGTTCTGGGCCGACCTGGTGGCCGCCTACGCGCTTCTGATGCGGCGGCTGTACGACCTCGGCTGCCGCTACCTGCAATTCGACGACACCAGCCTGGCCTACATCAACGACCCGGTGCAGCGCCAGCATGTCGCCGAGATCGGCGGTGACCCGCAGCACCAGCATGAGCAGTACATCGCGAATATCAACCGGGTGCTGGCCGGCCGTCCGGCCGATCTCGCCGTCACCACGCACATGTGCCGGGGAAACAACCAGAGCATGTGGGCGGCCGAGGGCAGTTACGAGTTCGTGGCCGAGGCACTGTTCGGCACCCTGGACGTCGACGGGTTCTTCTGCGAATGGGACGACGAGCGGTCAGGTGGCTTCGAGCCCCTCCGTTTCGTGCCGAAAGGCAAGCGCGTCGTGCTCGGGCTGGTCACCACCAAGCGGGGCGAGCTCGAGAAGAAGGACGA
>DASWGE010000322.1:0-17312 GCA_036393895.1 Streptosporangiaceae bacterium
ATCGCCTCGCTGATGTCAGCGGGCAACGGCGATGTAGAGAGCGCTTCGGCCATCGCCGCCCTCCAATCTCTGTTGCGGACTCACGGGTTCAGCCGGACCGAGTATGCACGCTGGTCGGCGAGAAGGTCGGCTAACTGCGCAGCTCGCCAACCCGCTGTGCCTTCGAAGCGAGTGGTTGAATGGCGGCGTGAGTGACGGCGGATGGCCCGAGGATTGGAACGAGCGGATGGCGGGCCAGGACTGCCCGATGTGCAGGGCGCTCGGCAAGGGCGACAACGCTTTCTGGGTGCACGTCATGACCGGCGATATGGCCGAGGTGTTCCTGGAGCGGCGCAGTCGCCTCCCCGGCTACTGCGTCGTCGCATGGCGACATGCGCACATTGCCGAACCGGCCGAGCTCGATCCCGATCAGGCATGTCAGTACTGGCACGAAGTGCTTGCGGTAGGACGTGCAGTGCAGGCACGGTTTCACCCGGTCAAGATGAACTACATGACGCTCGGGAATACCGTCCCCCACCTGCACACCCACATTGTGCCCCGCTACCCCAACGATCCCGCACCTGGTGGGCCGCTCGTATGGCAGGACATCTTCACGCCCGATCCCCTGCCCGACTCCGACCTTCGTCACCAAGCAGCCGAGCTACGTGACCTGCTGTCCCGCGCCACCTGAGGCGCGGCAACTTGCGCCAGCTGCGCGCCACGCCATTCGATAAAACAGCTCGGTGGCTCCTTAAAATTGCGGCGCCTGCCGCCGGTCGCGCGGAAACACCTCTGCTATTGGAACAATAGTTCGTGTTGCGAGATTGAATGTCAGTAGTGCTCGCTAGAATGGTCGAAGACCAAGTTCCCCAGTCACATCGGCCGGAAGCGAGGTTGCGGATGGCGAGCATCGCGGACGACCTGCCGCCTGAGGACCACGGCGCGGCAGCGGTGGACGATGACTGGCCGCCTGCCGGCGGCGGGATCTCCTGGCGCTGGGACTTTGACCTCGATGCGTTGCTGGATGTGGTGTCCGGTCCGGCGCCATGGCTGCGTGCGTCCGAGACCAATGACGCCCAGGCCGGCGAGTCCGAGGACGACTCCGCAGCAAGTGATAGTGCGGCCTGCGACTCTGCAGCGGTCGCCTCGGATGCTGATCCCGGCGATGCCTCCGACGCAGATCCTGATACCAACAAGGACGCCGATCTAGAGGCCGTAATGGAGGCCGAGCAGGAGGCGTATCTGGAGGCGATGGCGGCGGGCCGCGCTTGCGAGATGCCGCTGTCGGTGGTCGCCGGGCGCGTCGCGGAGAATTTGCCGGTGGGGCCTGGCCTGGCCGGCTGGCTGGCACAGGCGCCTGCGCCAGACCTGGAGGATGGCGCCCTTGCCGGGGTGGCGGCGTCATTCCGGCGGCTTGCCTCCTGGGCTGCGGCCGGAGAGCTCGCTGCGGTAGCGCAGATCGCGTCGCGGTCGGCGCGGGCCGACCGGCGCGCCACGGTGGACGGGTCGGGGCGGCCGGACCAGGTGACGCCGGACGCGGCCGGTCAGGTGTCGCTAGCTCTGGCGATGTCACCGGATGGCGCATCCGGTTGGACTGACCTGGCGGTGACGTTGACCTGGCGGCTGGCCGCCACCGGAGCCGCGCTGGCGGAGGGAGAGATTGACCTGGCCCGAGCCCGGATGATCGCCCGTGTGACCGGCGCACTGTCCGATGAGGCGGCGCGGCAAGTGGAGGCGGCGGTGCTGAGCCGGGCTGGGTGGCTCACCTTGGGTCAGCTGCATGCGGCGCTGCGCCGGGCCTTAATCAAGGCCGATCCAAAGGGTGCGGAACGTCGCCGGCGGGAGGCAGAGCGGAAAGCGCAGGTGGTGATGTACCCCGGAGGATGAGGGGACGGCGACGCTAGCCGGGTACGCGCTGCCCGGAATGCAGGCGGCTGCGGCGATGGCCAGAATCACCGCTCTGGCTAAAGCGACGCAGGCGGCCGGGAATGGCGGACAGATCGATCTGGTCCGCGCCCAGGTTTTCCTAGGCCTGCTACTCGGCACGTTGCCGTATATCCCGCCGCCGCCCGGCTCCGCGCCCGATGACCCGCCGCCTGACGCTCCTGGGCCCGGTGAGCCATCTGATGACGCACCGCCGGCCGAGCCCTCTGATGACGCGACGCCGGCCGAGCCAACTACTGACTCGGCGCCCGGCGACAGGGCAGGCGCCGGTAGCGGGGCGGATGATCTGGCGTGGCCGTGGCCGGGCGTCCAGCCCTGCCTGCTGCCAGCACCGGGCACCCTGGCAGGCATCCGGCCCCTACCGGATACCGGCGGATTGCTAGGCCTGACGGTGCCGCTGGGCACGCTGACCGGAGCGTCGTCGGCGCCAGGGCAGTTGTCCAGGCTCGGCGTCATTATGCCTGGTCAAGCCCGCCGACTCGCCGACTTGGCGGCCCGACACCCTGCCACCCGGTGGCGGATCGTCGTGGTCACGGCCGAAGGCGAGGCGATCGCCGTCACCCATCTCCCGCGCTCCCGAAGCCCCGGTACCGCTGGCGGCGGACACGGCGGGATCGGTCTGATCGGCCGCGTCACACTGATCATCCGGACCGACCAACTGGCATCAGCCTCCGGTCATGACCCGCCCGGGACCGTGCCGCCAGAATCTGCGGTTGCGTCGCAGCCAACACCGCTGCCGGGATCGCCGCTGGCCAAGATCGTAGACCGCGCCATTGACGTGGCCGGGCGAGCCGCTGCTGCCGGCGAGCACAGGCGGCAGGACGAGCGATCAGGCGGCTGCGGCCACGGGCTGGCCTCGGCTGCCTATCGGCCACCGCCCCGGATCGCCGACTTGGTCATCGCACGAGACGGAACCTGTCGGTTCGGCCCGTGCCGTCGGCCGGCCGAGCAATGCGACTTGGACCATTCGGTGCCGTTCGACCAAGGCGGGCCGACTTGCGAATGCAATTTGGGCGGCAAATGCCGTACACATCATCGACTGAAACAACATCCCGGCTGGTCAGTGACTCAGTCTGCCCCTGGCATATTCCGCTGGATCACACCAGCTGGCCGGGCTTACATCACCCGCCCTGACCTATACCTCACCTGAAGCGACGGCGCCTGCGAGCACGGACCTGCTGTCGCCGTCGATGCCGATGCCTAGCCTAGGCGTATGCGGATGCCGCGATCCGGGAGGAACTTCCATGGCTGACGCCGACGACGTGCGCCGCCTCGCGCTGGCGTTGCCTGGTGTGGAGGAGATCGACAGCGACGGCTTTGACTTCCGCGTCGGCGGCAAGGGGTTCGTTTGGTCCTACCCGGAGCGCCTGCCGGGCAAGCCGCGTGTCATTCGTACCGAGATCGCAGTTTTGTATGTTGGCGACGAGGCGGAGAAACAGGCTCTGCTCCGCGGCGAGGCTCATCTGTTCTTCACCGCGCCGGGATACGGCGACTGGCCGCTGGTGATGCTGCGGCTGCCCGAGGTGGACGTCGAGCGGCTGGCCGAGCTTGTCACCGACGCATGGCGGATGCGCGCTCCGGAGCAAATCGCCGACGAACTGGGCACGGAACTGGCGTGAACGAGCCATGCACGTGCCGACGGCGCCGCAGGCCAGCGGTTGCAGCGTCTACACGCATTCAACGGAGCTGGCTGAAGAATGCGCGCACATCACCGACGAGGAGGTCGGGCTGCTCCATGGCAGCGAAATGACCGCCGCGGTCGAACTCGGTCCAGTGCACGATGTTGTTCGACAACTCGGCGAAGCGCCGGATCGGACGGGCGATCTCCCGCGCAAAGACAGCTAGGCCGGTAGGCGCCGTCGAGACTTTCGGAGGGCCTGAGGAGCCCGAGCGGGCGGCCTCATAGTAGAGCCGGGCCGACGATCCGGCTGTCCTGGTCAGCCAGTACACCATGATGTTGGTCAGTAGCTGGTCGCGGTCGACCGCCTCGTCCGGGAGGCCGTCGTCGGTCCACTCGCCGAACTTCTCCGCGATCCAGGCAAGCTGGCCCGCCGGTGAATCCGTCAGACCGTAGGCCAGGGTCTGCGGCCGCGTGGATTGAATCGCCCCGTACCCGCTGCCGGTCGCGCGGAACCGGCGCATGGTCTCCACGCGGCTCCGCTCCGCGTCAGTCAGGTCGGTCGGGTCCTCCGGCACCCAGGGGAAGAGCATGTTCAGGTGGACGCCGATGATGTGATCCCCGGCGATGAGACCGAGTTCCCTGGAAATGGCGGAGCCCCAGTCGCCGCCCTGGGCGCCGTAACGCTGATAGCCAAGTCGCCGCATCAGCTCATCCCAGGCTTGCGCGATGCGGTGCACGTTCCACCCTCTGTCTTGCGTGGGCCCAGAGAACCCGTAGCCCGGAATCGATGGCACTACGAGGTGGAACGCGTCGGCTGGGTCGGCGCCGTGCGCCCTGGGGTTGGTAAGCGGTCCGATGATGTTGATGAATTCCACGATTGAGCCGGGCCAGCCGTGCGTCATGATCAGCGGTATGGCGTCAGGCTCTGGGGAGCTGACGTGCAGGAAGTGCACGCGCTGCCCGTCGATCCCGGTGGTGAACTGCGGGAACGCGTTCAGAGCCTGCTCATGCACACGCCAGTCGTAGCTGGTGCGCCAGTACTCGGCCAGCTGTTGCACGTAGTCCAGCGGTATGCCATAGTCCCAGCCGGAATCGGGAACCTGGTCGGGCCAGCGAGTACTTTCCAGCCTGGCCCGCAGCTCGTCCAGGTCGGCTTGCGGGATGTCAATACGGAATGGCCGGATCTCCGTCGCATTCGATTCGGTGTGGATGTCCATCGTCGCCCGAGAACCCAGCCGCCGAACTGGCCAGGGCCCGGCTCCTTCCTCTGGTCGCGCTCGATCCCATTGTCGTGACATCGATCATCTCGTGGTCAGGTTGCTTCGGGTCAGCAGCCCGATCGTCAGGGAAGTTGTCACGGGCGGGTGTTCGGCTTGGTCAACCGCGGCAGGCGCGGCGACACGATGAAAGCGGCAAAGCTTGAGCGTCAGGTCCTGTCGGGCATGCTGGCACGCATGACAGGTGCGCAGCCCGACCACAGCGGCCACGATCATACCGATCACGACCACGGCCACGGGGACGACCATGGCCACGGGGATGAGCAGGGCCACCTGCATGTTCAGGCGCAGGGTCTGGCGGCCCGGCTGCGGCATCTGCTGCGGCCGCATTCCCACGATGCCGCGGAACACGTCGACGCGGCGATGGAGACCAGCAGCGAGGGATTGCGCGCGCTGTGGGTCTCGCTCGCAGTGCTGGCCGCGACCGCGGCGGTCCAAGCCGCGGTGGTCGTCGTGTCTGGGTCTGTGGCGCTGCTGGGCGACACGCTGCACAACGCGGTGGACGCGCTGACTGCCGTGCCGCTGGCAGTCGCGTTCATCGTCGGCCGTCGGCGGCCCAACCGCCGCTATACCTACGGGTACGGACGGGCCGAGGACCTGGCCGGAATCGTAATCGTCATGCTGATCGCCGCGTCGTCGGTTCTGGCCGCAACGGAGGCCGCGACCCGGCTGGCCCACCCTCGCCCGGTGACGAATCTATGGGCGGTCGCCGCCGCCGCGCTGGCAGGTTTCACTGGCAACGAGCTGGTTGCGCGGTACCGGATCCGCGTCGGCCGCAGGATCGGCTCGGCGGCACTGGTTGCCGACGGCCTGCATGCTCGTACCGACGGCTTTACGTCCCTCGCGGTGCTGCTGGGAGTCGGGGGAGTTGCGCTCGGCTGGCTATGGGCCGACCCGGTCGTCGGGCTGATCATCACGGTGGCGATCCTGGGCGTCCTGTACCAAGCGGCGCGCGAGATTTACCGGCGGCTCATGGATGCCGTTGATCCCGGCCTGGTCGACCGGGCCGAGGCCACCCTTCGCGGCACGGTCGGCGTCCTCGACGTCGGGCACGTTCGGCTGCGGTGGATCGGCCACCAGCTCCGCGCCGAATGCGAAGTCATGGTCGACGCGCGGGCGAGCGCGATCGCAGCCCATCACGTCGCCGTCAACGCCGAACACAACCTGCTGCACGAACTACCTCGCCTGACCGCGGCCCTTGTGCACGCTGACCCGCAGGCCGGCGAAGGCACTGACTACCACGCCGACCTCGCCCGGCATCGGTGAGCTGTCCGCCCGCAGGCTGCGTGGGCACACCTCAGCGAGCGGCGGCTCACAGCGCCGAGCGGCCGTCACCGGCGAGTCGGGACCGCCATCCCGGTCGTTCTTCGACCTCAGCGAGCCACGGCGGCTCGGCGCCGACGCGGGTGCAGGTCAGCGCCGCGACCTGGACGGCGGCCAGGAGCGCCTCGCGTATCTCGCCGATCCGGTGCAGGTCCCGCCTGGTGAGCTCGCTTCGAGTCCACCAGGAAAGGAACCCCCCGCCGAAGGCGTCCCCCGCGCCGATTGTGTCGACAACGTCTACCGGCGGCACTTCTACGGTGACCTGCTGTCCTGGCAGCAGCGCCCGCGCCGGGCGAGGACCGTCGGTCATGAGGATGAGATGGGGGCCGAGGTCGAGCAGGCGGGCGGCTGCTGCCTGCGCCGGCACGTCCGGGTAGAGATAGGCGAGGTCTTCCCGGCTGACCTTGACGATGTCGGTGCGGCGCAGTATCCGGGTGAGCCGGGCGCGGTAAGCAGGGTGATCACTGATCGCCTGGGGCCGGCAGTTCGGATCTACCATCACCAGCGTGTCCGGTCGCAGCGCGTCCGTGATCAGGCGCTCGACGCTGGCGGCGACCGGCTCCATCGTCAGCGCCAGGCTGCCAGCGTGCAGCGCGGTCACCTCGTCCGGCAGGGCGGCCGCGAGCTGGCTAAACTCCAGGTCTTCTGATGCGGTGCCCGCGAGGTAGAAGCCGTAGTGCGCCGCCCCTTCGGTATCCACCTCGACAACGGCGAGCGTGGTGGGAGCGTCGACAGGCTCGGGCACGCTCAGCGTCACGCCATCCTGGTCGAGGCTGGCACGGAGCAGGCGACCGAAACGGTCGCTAGACAGGCGGCCGAGGAAAGCGGGGGCCAGTCCCAGCCTGCCGATGGTTCTGGCCGTGTTGAAGGGTCCGCCCCCCGGCTGCGCGCCGACGCAGCCGTCGTGATCGAGAACCAGATCGATCAGCGCCTCACCGGCGACGGTGATCATCGGTCGGCGCGGGCACCGCCGGTCATCGCCCGGGCTGCCCTGCTCACGTTGGCCTGATGTGCCACTTGATCCCGTTGCCAGCCCGAACCTGGCTGACCGCTTCGCCGAAGTGCTCGAGCGGCAGGGGCTCACCAAGTAGCGGGCCGGGGTCAACAGCCCCGCTTGCTAGCAGCTCGACAGCCTTTCCGAAGCTGCGCAGGATGGCCATGGACCCCACGATCGTCAGCTCGTCGTTGTAGACGCCGAACGGCGAGACGGCGACAGTGGCCTCAGCCGGTGACACGCCGAAGACCAGCAGCCGGCCGCCGCGGTCGAGCAGGCCGATCGCCGATTCGATCGCCGCGGGCACCCCGGTCGCGTCGATCGCGATACTGAAACGGGCCCCATCGAGATCGTCGGCGCCGGTGAAAGCCTGGCCCGCGCCCAGCTCGCGGGCGACGTCCAGCCGCGAGGTGATCCGGTCCACGACCGCGATTCGGCCGGCACCGGCGCGGACCAGCAATTGCAGCAACAACAAACCCATCGTGCCGGCCCCGATCACCGCAACGGACTCACCGAGCACCGGGCCGAGGCGCCGCAGGCCATGGACAGCGCAGGCGAGCGGCTCGGCCATCGCCCCGTGCTGACCGTCGACGTGATCGGGCAGCCGGTGGGCGTTAACCGCGGGCACCGCGACGTACTCGGCGAACGCGCCGTTCTTGGTGTCGCCGATGGCGGCCCAGTTCTCGCACAGGTTGTCATGGCCGGCCCGGCAGCGCCGGCACCACCCGCAATACAGAGAAGGATCGACCGCGACCCGGTCGCCTTCCTTGAGATCGGGTTCCACGTCGGCACCGCAGGCCACGATCTGTCCGGCGAACTCGTGGCCGGGTGTGATCGGGTAAGGGGTCGGCGGGAATTCGCCATCAATGATGTGCAGGTCGGTACCGCAGATCCCGCAGCAGTCAACCCGAACGAGAACCTCCCTGGCCCGCGGGGCAGGGTCGGGTACTTCGGCGACCCGGAAGCTGCCCGGCTGGTCTAGCACGATCGCACGCATGGGTCCTCCGTCGCTCGTTCTGGCGGACGCAGGTTCCGCCCGGTGGGGCAGGCCGCGGATCGCGGCTCAGACCGCAAGCCGGGCACCGGTCTCCGGGTGGAACGCGAGCACGTCCTCAGGCCGGATGTGCAAGCTCACCTGCCGTCCAGGAGTTGGCGGCTGCCGCCCCTCGGCACGGGCGACGATCGCGTTCCCGCCTTCCGGCAAGCGCACGTGCAGCAGTGCATCGGCCCCCAGTTCTTCTACCAGAACCACGTCGCCGGTTACCTCCCCGGTGCCGTCGGCGAGGTGGAGGTGTTCTGGCCGCATCCCGATAACCAGTTCCTTGAGATCGGCATGCGCGGCTGCGTTCCGTATGGCAACCGGAAGAGGAAGAACCTTTCCTGCCACGCGGACGCCGCCATCGGTGAGCGGCACGGTGCGCAGGTTCATCGCGGGCGAGCCGATGAACCCGGCGACAAACTGATTGACCGGGTTGTCGTACAGCTGGCGTGGTGTGTCGCACTGCTGCAGCCTGCCCTGGCTGAGCACCGCCACCCGGTTGCCCATCGTCATCGCCTCGACCTGATCATGGGTCACGTAGACGGTCGTGACGCCGAGCCGGCGCTGCAGTTCGGCGATCTGGCTCCTGGTCTGGACCCGAAGCTTGGCATCGAGGTTCGAGAGCGGCTCGTCCATGAGGAAGACCTTCGGCTCGCGCACGATCGCCCGGCCCATCGCCACGCGCTGACGCTGGCCGCCGGACAGCTGCCGCGGCTTGCGGCTAAGCAGCTGCTCGTCGAGTTCGAGCAGCCTGGCGGCTTCGCGTACCCGGCGGTCCCGTTCGTCCCGGTGGACGCCGTGCATCTTGAGCGCGAAGGCCATGTTCTCCGCGACCGTCTTCTGGGGGTAAAGGGCATAGTTCTGGAACACCATGGCGATGTCCCGGTCCTTGGGCGGCACGTCGGTGACATCCCGGTCGCCGATCTCAACCCGCCCGCTGTCAATCGGCTCGAGCCCGGCCAGCAGCCGCAGGGCGGTGGTCTTGCCCGAACCGGACGGCCCGACCAGGACCATGAACTCGCCGTCCTTGATGTCCAGGTCGAGTGCGTCCACCGCGGGCGTGGCGTCCTTGCCGAACACCCGGGTCGCTGACACGTATTTCACATTGGCCACGGGGGACCTCCAGTCATTTGATGGCTCCCATCGCCAGGCCGCGGACGAGCGAGCGCTGGGCGATCCAGCCGACGACGATGACCGGCACCGAGGCGATCGTGGCCGCCGCCGACAGGTGAGCGATGAACAGGCCCTCCGTGCTGATGCCGCCCACCAGGAACATCGGCACGGTCGCGGCGTTGGTCGTGGTCAGGTTGATCGCCAGGAACAGCTCGTTCCAGGCGAAGATGACGCAGATCAGCGCCGTCGACACCACTCCCGGTAGCACCACGGGCAGGATCACGCTGCCCATCTCCCTGATCCGGCCGGCTCCGTCCAGCCTGGCCGCCTCGAGCAACTCGTTCGGCACCTCGAGCATGAAGGAGCGAATCATCCAGATCGCCAGCGGCAGGTTCATCGCGGTGTAGAGGATGATCAGCAGCCAGATGCTGTCGAGCAGGTGCGTGTGCAGTGCGATGACGTAGAGCGGGCCGATCGCCGCCACGATCGGCAGCATCTTCGTGGAAATGAAGAAGAACAGCCCGTCCTGCCAGCGCCTGACCGGATAGACAGACAGGGCGTACGCGGCGGGGATGCCCAGCAGCAGCACCAGGATCGTCGAGCCGACGGTAGCCAGGGCCGAGTGCGTCAGGAACGGACCGATGTTAGAAAAGGCCGAGCTGAATTCGGACAGCGTCGGGCTGAAGGCGAACTTAGGCGGCCACGTCTCGGCGGCGGACTCCGGCTTGAACGCCGTGATGACCATCCACAGCACCGGCAGGAAGAACGCGATCGCCACCACCCAGCCGAGCACTGTCCAGCCGACACGCCCCGGCCACTGGCGGATCCTGCGCGTGCCGGCCCGCGAGGTGGTTGCACGCGACGCGGCGCGCAGTGACAAGGAAGTCATCCCCGTGCCTCCTCGAATCTGAAGACTCTGGCGAACATCCGCAGGGCGAACGTGGCGACGATAATCGTCAGGACGACGGTGACCACGCCTGCTGCGGCAGCCCCGCCTATGTCATAGGCGTAGTCGACCTTCTGGTACAGGTAGAACGGCAGGTTGGTGGTGGCCGTCCCCGGCCCACCGTTGGTCATGAGCCGGACCGCGTCGAAGGTGTTGACCAGGTAGATCGATCCGAGCAGGACGCCGAGTTCGATGTACGGCCGCAGGTGAGGGATCGTGAGCTCGCGGAACGTGGCGAGCGCGCCGGCGCCGTCTACCTTGGCTGCCTCAAGCGTGTCGGGAGGCTGGCTCTGCAGGCCGGCCAGCACGATCAAGGTCATGAACGGGGTCCACTGCCAGATCATGACGATGATCACCGAGAGCAGTGGCTGGGTGCTGAGCCAGGCCACGTGATTGACGCCGAACGGCGCCAGCAGGTAGTTCAGCAGCCCGTAGTTGGCGTCGAGCATCGGATAGGCCCAGATCAGCGCCGCCGCCGCCGGCATGACAAGGAATGGGGTGATGATCAGTGTCCGAGCCATGCCGCGGCCGAAGAACTTGCGGTCAAGCAGCACGGCAAGCAGGACGCCCAGGATCATGGCGCCAATCACCGCGCTGGCGGTCATGATGACCGAGCGCAGCAGCGAGCCACGGAAAGCGGGATCGGTGAAAACGGCTGAGTAGTTGCTCAGTCCGGTGAAGTGAGCGCCGCCAGGGATGTCCCAGAAATAGCTCTGAAAGCTGTACCAGACAGTCACCACGAACGGCGCCTGAGTGACGACCACCACATAGATCAGCGCCGGAAGCAGCGGCAGCCTCCGCAGCCATCGTTCGCGGCGGCTCGCCCTGCGCGGCCGGACCCGGGCCGCGCGAGCTGGCGCCGCGACACCATCGAGTACCGCCACAGCTGGCCTCCTCATCAACAAGTCGCGGTCAGATCTCGCCGGAGGTTGTCGCGAGTGACGGGGCCATGGGTCGGCCTACCCAGCGGCCCCGTCACTCGCGTGCTGCTAGCCGCCTGACAGCTGCGCGGGGGTGTACGCGGCCGCGGCCTGCTGGCTTGTCTTCAGCGCCTGGCTCACGGTCTCGGTGCCAGCGATCGCGCCAGCGATCTGCTGGGCGACCTGCAGGCCCAGGGTCTCGAATTGCGGGATGTCGACGTACTGGATGCCGACGTAGGGGACCGGATGCAGCGTCGGATGCAGCGGGTCGACCGAGTTGATCGACGCCAGCGTGATGGCGGCGAAAGACTTCGCGGCCTGCTGGTAACCCGGCGTGTTGTACAGGGAGGTCCTGGTGCCCGGCGGTACGGCGGCCCAGCCGTACTTCTTGGCGACCAGCTGGTCGTAGGCCTTCGAGGTGGCCCAGGACACGAACTTCCAGGCGTCGGACTGGTTGGCGACCCCCTGCGGGATCCCCAGCGACCAGGTCCACAGCCACCCGGAGGACTTGGTGAGCTTGACCGGCGCGAAAGCGTAGCCGGTCTGCTTGGCCATGGCCGGGTAGGAACCGGCGATGGATGTCGCCGCGACGGTCGCGTCATACCACATCGCGCACTTGCCCTGGCCGTACAACGTCAGCAGCTGGTTGAAGCTGTCGTTGGATGCACCGGACTCGCCGTACTTGCGGATGAGGTTGACATAGAAATTGGTTGCCGCCGTAAATGCCGGCGATGTGAGCTGGGCCTGCCAGTTCGTGTTGTACCACTCGCCGCCGAATGTGTTGACGACCGTGTCAAGCGAGGCCATGTTGTCGCCCCAGCCTGCCAGGCCGCGCAGGCAGACTCCCGCGACCTTGCCGGGCTGGTTGAGCTTGGCCGCGAACGACTGGACCTGTGCCCAGGTCGGGTGCAGCGGCATCGTCAGGTGAGCCTTGGCGAAGAGGTCCTTGCGGTAGTAGACCATGGACGACTCGCCGTAGAACGGCACCGCGTACTCGTCGCCCTTGTAGGACAGCGACTTGGCTATGGGCGGCAGCAGATCACTGGGGTCGTAGCTCGGGCTCTTGGGGAAGAATTGCTTGGTCATGTCGACCAGCCAGCCGTTCTTGGCGAACAGCGGTGTCTCGTAAGGGCCGATCATGATCACATTGAAGGCGTTGCTGTGTGTGCTCACGTCCCTTTCGATAGCCGCCCGAAGGTCACCTTCTGTGTAGGTGACGAACTTGACCTTGATGCCCGGGTACTGCTTTTCGAATACCGATCTGGTCAGCGGCACCATCTGGCCGGTGATCAGCGGATTGGCGACGACGGCCACGGTCACGACGCCCGGAGTATTGCTGCCGGAACTGCCGCTGCTCGAACAGGCGGCAGGCGCCAGGATCGCGGCTATGCAGCCGACCACAGCGAGCGCACGGAGCTTGATAGGGAGCTTGAAGAGGGAACAGCTCATGAACGAACCTCCGCAACGGTGATAGCGGTGCGGGAAGGCCGCACCAGGCCCACGGGGCGGGTCGCCGTCGCAGCGCGTCCCGGCTTCCGACCCTTGGTAACGTTACCGAGCTTGCGCTGAACGTACGCTTGTGAAACTGTGCCGTCAACCCCTCGTAATAAGATTGACACCTGCATATGTTGAAGGTGCTGGTCAGCGGGCACCAACCGGCGAACGGGAGATCGGCGCGTGGGGAACGATCCCATACCTAGCCGCCAGCCGAGTGGCGAAGCGGGCCGCCAAGTTGGTCGCCAAGCGGCCCGCCAAGTGGGTGCTCACCCGACTATGCGCGATGTGGCAGCGCTGGCGGGGGTCGGCGTCATGACTGTCTCCCGCGTCGTCAACGGCCGGGACGGCGTCAGCGCGGAACGCGCGGCGCGGGTATGGCGGGCCATCGAGCAGCTCGACTACCGGCACAACATCACGGCACGCCACCTGCGGCTCACCGGCCAGCCCACGGCGATCATCGGGGTGCTGCTCGAGGACGTCGCGAACCCGTTCGCGGCCGAGTTGCTGCGCGCGGTCGAGAACGTGGTGAGCGAACAGGACAGCCTCGTCGTGTGCGCGAGCTCCGACGGCGACGCCGCGAGGGAAAGAGCGTTGCTTGAGGCCTTCTGCACTCGGCGGGTCGACGGTCTGATCATCGTCCCCTGCGGCCCCGATCACCGCTACCTGCTGACCGAGCTGCGCCGGGGCACCCAGGTGGTGTTCGCCGACCGGCCCGCGCCGACCATTGCCGCGGACACGGTGATCAGCGACAACGTCGGCGGTTCCCGGCTGGCCGTCAGTCACCTGGTCAACGCCGGGCACACGAGGATCGGGTTCCTCGGTGACCTCAGGCAGATCTACACGGCGGCCGAGCGCCACCGCGGATACCTGGCAGCGCTCCAGTCCGCTGGCATAGAACCCGATGAACGGCTGATCCGCCGTGACATCCACAACGAGCAGTCGGCCGAGCACGCGACCCACGATCTGCTCGCGGCGGCGCCCGCCCCGACCGCGATCTTCACGGCCCAGAACCTGCTGACCATCGGGGCAAGGAAGGCGCTGGGATCGGCGGGCGCCGAGCGCCTGGTGGCGCACGTCGGCTTCGACGATGTCCCGCTCGCCGGGCTGCTCGACCCCGGTATCACGGTCATCGCGCAGGATCCGCAGGCCATGGGGGAACTGGCCGCGCAGATGCTCCTCCGCCGGCTCCGCGACCCCGCCGCCGCGCCAGAGACCGTCGAGGTGCCCACCAGATTGATCGCCCGTGGCTCCGGAGAGATCCGCGCCGGCCGATCGTCAGCCACAGACCGCCCGGCCGCGCCGATCGCGACGCCGCTGTAGGGTCCGACTGTCACTGTTGTAGCAGCGGTTTGTTGTCTCAGCGCCGTTAGCTGTTCATCAGGAGTCCTCAATCGACCAGTACGGTCTCAATGCTTCGGCTGTGACGAGGACTGGGAATTGTGGAATTGTCGCCTGCCCGCATTCACGCCGTCACACCGATTCTTCGCACCGCGGATCAGAGATCGACGAGCAAGAAGCGAAGGGAACGATTGATGATCAGGAAACTGGCAAGCAAAATCTGCGCTGCGGCAGCGTTCGGCCTCCTCGCCGCTGCGGTGACCGCCGCGTCAGCGAGCGCGGTCCCACGACAGGCCCCTCGTGCCGGTACTACCACGCCGATCAAACACGTCATCGTGATCATCGGCGAGAACCATAGCTTTGACAATGTATTCGCGACCTACCGGCCACCAGGCCATCAGCACATACTGAACCTGATGTCCGAAGGCATCATCAACAGGGACGGCTCCCCAGGGCCCAATTTCGGGAAGGCGGCGCAGCTCAAGGCCAGCGACAAAGGCGCCTTCAGCCTGACGCCCGCGATCACGGGGAAGTACGCGACGCTGCCCGCGCCCAACACGACATATGTGTCGAAGGCGTGCGATGGACTGGCCGGCAATAGCGCGGACACGCGTTTCCCCGCCAGCCTGCCGAATGGCCCCTTCCAGATCACCAAGTACGTCCCGTACTTCGATAGTCACGTGCAGTATTCGTCGTTCGGTCAGTGCGAACTCTTCGGCGCGTATGTCGGCGACCCGCTGCACCGCTTCTACCAGATGTGGCAGCAGACGGCCCGGCCCGGCAACGGGCTGAACACCTGGGTCGCGAACACGGCAGGGGACGACAACGGCGCCCACCCGCCCGCACCGATCTTCCAGGGCGGCGTTTCGATGGGTTTCTACAACATTGGCCAGGGCGACGCGCCGATCATGCGTGACCTGGCGCAGCACTATGCGATCAGCGACAACTACCACCAGGCGGTGCAAGGGGGAACCGGCGCCAACCACATCGCCCTCGGCACCGGCTTCGCAGCCTCGTACCAGGACTCATCCGGCAACGCGGCGGTGCCACCGGCGAACCAGATCGAGAACCCGAACCCGAAGTCAGGCACCAACAACAACTACAGCCAGGACGGGTACTCGGGCGGGTCGTATTCGGAATGCGCCAACCCGAGCCAGCCGGGCGTCGGAGCGGTCGACGCATACCTCGCGAAGCTGCCTTACAAGGTGTTCAGCAACTGCCAGCCGGGACGCTACTACATCCTGAACAACTACAACCCCGGCTACAACCCTGACGGCACGCTCAACACCTCCGCCTTCACCATCCCGCCGCAGAAGAAGGACTACGTCACGATCGGCAACGCGCTGTCGGCGCGCGGCATCAGCTGGGGCTACTTCGGCGAGGGCTACAACCACGGCAAGCCGGGGTTTGATTATTGCGGGATCTGCGACCCGATGCAGTACTCCGCGTCGATCATGACCAACCCCGCGCTGCGGGCCAATACCCAGCACGACCTCAACGACTTCATCACCGAAGCCGAGAACGGCACGCTGCCCGCGGTCTCGTTCCTCAAGCCAGGGGACGATGACGGGCACCCGGGCTACTCCACGCTGGCCGCGTACGAGAACTTCACGGCCCGCGCCATCGCGGCCGTGCAGAACAACCCGTCACTATGGCGGCACACCGCGATCTTCGTCACCTTCGACGAGACCGGCGGCTACTACGACTCGGGCTACATCCAGCCGGTCAGCTTCTTCGGGGACGGCCCGCGGGTCCCGATACTCGCTATATCGCCGTACGCGAAGGTCGGGTACGTCGACCACACCTACACCGACCACGTCTCGATCCTGAAGTTCATCGAGGCCAACTGGAAGCTGTCGCCGCTGACCTCAGTCAGCGAGGACAACCTGCCGAACGCCACGCCGGGACGCTACGTGCCCAAGAACCGGCCAGCGATCGGGAACCTGATGACGATGTTCGATTTCCTGCACCCGCATCTCGCGCCCCTGGCGCTGCCGGTACGGTCCGAGCCCAAGACGAGCCACCGGACCGCCGTCAGTTACCCGCTCCGCTGACCCGCTCCGCTGACCCGCTCCGCTGGCCGCCCCGGCGATCTCCCCTC
Organism: Streptosporangiaceae bacterium; assembly: GCA_036393895.1. Lineage (GTDB taxonomy): Bacteria > Actinomycetota > Actinomycetes > Streptosporangiales > Streptosporangiaceae > Chersky-822. The sequence goes on from DASWGE010000322.1 coordinate 16,093, forward strand.
GTGCCGAGGCGGCCAGCGGGCACGCGCAAGCCGCGATCATCGCCCGTACCCATTCCTCACCGGCCAGGATGCCGCGCAACGGGAATTCCGTCGCGTAGGCGACGCGCTTGACGGGATCACCCTTCAATGGGTGGCTGAATCATGGTCCTGGGCTGAGACGTATACGGTGGATCTGGGGGAGTTCCCAGTCGTGGCGGCGGTCAGGTGGCGCTGGCGCTGAGTCGCCTCGGCAGGGCACGTCGCATCGGCGGTCGCGCAGTCGCGCTCGGCGTCGCGGCCGGATCCCCGGCCAGGCTGCCAGGCAGAGGTAGCGGGCCGACCGGAAGGAGTTCGGATATGCCTGACGAGACCCGCCACGAAGCCGCGGACCTTGCGGACTACGAGGTAGAAGACGCCTCAGACACGCTTGATGGAGACCCGGGGGATGATCCGCTCGACCGAGGCGTCGTTCCCCCGCAGCGGTGGTCAGCGGGGATGAAGCTCGCTGAGGAGGACGAGGACAGCGAGTCCTTGGATGAACTGCTGGCCGAAGAAGAACCGGACATCAGCGCGGACAACGATGATGAGCCACCCGAGGACACCGCAGGTGACGCAGACGCGGCAGATGAGTACGTTGATGGACTCCTGCTCGACGACGGTCCTGATCCTCGGGCGGGCAGGCTCGTGGCCGAGGATGAGGGAGCCCACGCTGTTGGTGAAGCCGACCTGATCGCGCATGACGCCGGGGTCGACGGTGGTGCGGCAACCGCGGAGGAAGCGGCGCTCCACGTCGTCGAGGACGACGACCACGATGTCCGTTCGGGCGACTGACCGGGAGCGGCCCGACGATGCAAGCGATCATGGTCAGCCAGTCCGGCGGACCCGAGGTGCTGCAGGTCGGTGAGGTGCCGGTGCCGCAGCCTGGTCCTGACGAGGTCCTGGTCCGCGTGCTGGCCGCGGGAGTCGGCCCCTGGGATGTGAGCCTGCGCAGCGGCGGCTGGACCGGATCGCTGCCCTATATCCCCGGCGGTCACTTTGCCGGGTTCGTGGAGGGTGACACTGGCGCCAGCGCTGGCCTGTACGACGGGGCACCGGTCTACGGGTATCCCGGGCTGACCGGCTGCTACGCGCAGTACCTGACGTGCCCGGCAGAGCAGCTCGCTCCCGTTCCCGCCGGGCTGCCGATCGCTGATGCGGCGGGGGTGCCGATCGACGCGCTGACGGCCGATCAAGGGCTCACC
>DASWGE010000323.1:0-3003 GCA_036393895.1 Streptosporangiaceae bacterium
GCGGAACTGTCGTGCCGTTGAAAGCGGTCGGTTCCGCGTGCGGTGTATTGCCGCGGTAGGCGAGCAGGATGCCGATCAGGGCGACGAGACCGAACACCGCGAACCAGCGGTACCACGCCGCCGCGATGCGTGGCGTGGCCCTGTCTGCGGCCCGATGCGCGTCGCGGGTCTCTCGCGACCGCCCGGCCCTGTGTCGGCCCTGCGACGACTGCAGCACGCGGACTCTCCTAAGTCCCTGGCCGCCGGCCGCGCTGGGACCAGGCGACGAAGAGGTAACGGCCATGTAACAGCGAGATGACAACTACGCACGTTAATGCAAACCACCTCGGGCTAGCGGCAGAAGTAGAGAAATCGCCGATATCGGGCCACTGAGCAACGAGCGCCAGCTGTTCGGCTACGCCATCCGGGAAATGAGCTTCCTTCCCGGGCTCAGAATGGTCGGGAACGCGCCGGAGAAGGCAATCGCGTTGACGTTCGTCCTCGATGGCTGCCAGCGCGACGAGGTTGGCGCGGCCCTGGACAGGCAAGGCATCGCTGTCCTGGTCGGCCACCACTGCGCGCAGCCCATCCTGTGCCGCCACGGCCTCGAGGCCGCGGTCCGGCCGTCTCTGGCCATGTACAACACGTTCGGCGAGGTCGACACGCTGGTAGGCGCCCTGTGCGATTCGCCTGGAACGCGGACGCCGGAGGTAGGACCGGGTCGCCGGCAGGCGGCCCACGGCCGGTGTCAGCTGGCTACATGCGTGCGATAGTGGGAGGGGGAGGCACGCATGGATGCGCCTGACGTGTGGGTGGCTAAGGACGATGGGACCGAATTCATCAGGGCCGGGGACATCGCTGCGGTGAGCCTTGACTACAACGGGAACGTCACGGCGCGGCTGGTTGGTGGGGACGCCGCTTTGGTAACACTCGTCGCGCACAGATCGCAAGACGACGAGCACCGGCCGGAACAGTTTCACCGTCAGTTGATCCGCATCCTTGCCGAACTATCGGATTCGTCAGGTTCTCAGGTCGTACGGCCTGTACATGACGAGTCGGGGGCATGGCACTGGGTCACCGAGCCGCTGTAGAGATCTCCGCCGGACCAATCCCAGCCGGGCCGGTGCCGTCAGGAGCGCCGCGTCTTGAGCTGGAACTGCGCAACGATGTGGCGGAACACGATCGGAACGAGCCGTACGCTCAGCTGCGACGCGCGTTCGTCTACAAGGAAAAGCCAACCCGAACGCCGTTTCACCTGTCAGGTCACAAAATCCTGTTGGGCTCGAGTACATGATCGCCGCGGCGACATACGGAACTCAGACTCAACCTGAACGCTTTGGGCTGCTCATTGCAACAGGCGGGTCATTGCAACAGGCGGGCGCGGCAGGCTAGCTGAAGGGCTAGCCGCTGGTCTGGGTCGGCGAGATCGACGCCGAGCAGGCTGGTGATGCGGCGCATGCGGTAGCTGACCGCGTTGCGGTGCAGGTGCAGCCGCTGTGCCGTCCTGCCGATCGACCCCTGCTCATCAAGGAACGCGGCCAGGGTCCGGATTGCCGTCTCGCTGGCGGCCGGGCCGAGGCGTTCCAGCGGTGCGAGTTGCACCCGCACCGACGCCCTGGCGGTGTCGGAGGCGTACCACTCCATCAGCATCCGCTGCACCCCGGTCGCGTCGTGAGCAGTGACGCCGGGCGGCTTGCCGCCAGCTCGTGCAGCGATGATCGCGCTGCGGGCTTCGGCGGCGGCGGCCCGCAGTCCGAGGGGGCCTTCATGCGGCGTGCTTACACCGGCTCTAGGTCGCAACGCCGGGAATCTCGCTTCAATGGTCTCCAGCGCACGAGACGCCGAACGAGAAGCCCTCGCCCCCGCTTGGATACCGGGATCGGACCTTGTCATCCAGATCAGGACGATGGCTCGCGCGATCCGGGAGAGGTACCACGTCCCGCCAGCGGCCGCCGCCGCGCTGAGCGCTACCTGGCCGACCGATTCGAGTAGCTCGAAGCGGCCGATCTCGTCCGGGGTGACGTCGGTGAGGTTGTCGGCCTCGATCCGGACCGCGACGTGCCAGCCGGCCAACGGGACGCCTAGCTGCCTGGCTCGTTCGAGCATGTCCTCGTTCAGCGCCGACTCCGAGATCAGCAGCTCGGCTAGGAGCTCGGAGCGGGATCGGATCGGGAGTTCGCGCGCCCTTTCCTCTCCATCGGCGAGCCGCGTCGCTGCGTCAGCAGCCGCTCGGAGCACGAGGCGAGCGGCAATCGCTAGATCGCCGTGTGCTTCCGGTGCCATAAGCCGGGCCGGCTCACGCGCAGAGTGAGCCAATCCCGCGCCATAAGGCGGGTCGGCTGATCGCAGCGGCAGTACCGGGCTGCCAAGCCCTTCGCCGACCATCGCGCACAACGTGTCCAGGTCAGCCCCGGCTTGCTCGGCTCGATCGACCGCATCGAGGCCCGCGCTGGCCCTGGCCAGGGCGAGCCCGGGCCCGCCGCCCACCTCCGCTAGCACGGCGAACAAGAGCCCGGTGAGTTCCAGCTGCGCGGGAATCGAGATCAGCGCGACGCCGGCTCGGCGCGCAATGTCGACGGCTGTGAGCGGCGGGCGCCAGCGCTCCTCGGCGAACGCGGCTACCGCCCCGACAGCGCGGAGGGCAGCCCAGCGCAGCGCCATGTCGAAGCGGTAGTCCGTCGCTGACTCTGATGCGACCCGGCCGAGGATAACCAGACTGCCCTGGGGCGCGGCTTCGAGCTCGGAGAAACTTTCGGCCAGGCAGACGCCTGTGACCTCGCGGCCACCGCCGACATCGTTGATCCGGGCCAGGCCAGCGAGCGAGGGAGCCGACAAGATCGCGTCAACGCAGGTCATGCATGGTGATATTAGGCACTCTGCACAGCTTCACGATGATCATTATGCATATTCGCTATTACCCGGCCAGCGGGTGGCTGAGACCATCCAGAGGTGCCGACTCGCCAGGTAACCTCCGCGGCCGCTGCTGGCGCCCGCGACCTAAGTGGCGCCCGCGACCTAAGTGGC
>DASWGE010000324.1:0-4115 GCA_036393895.1 Streptosporangiaceae bacterium
ATCGTTTGAGCGCTGGAAAGAGCGGCTACGCCGTGCTCAGGATCGTTGATGATGGCGTTGAGCGCCGCTCGAGCCTCGGCTGCGTGCTCCCATGACATGTCGGTCAACCCGACTCCCCTCCGCGTGGTCAGCACGCTGACCAGTGATGACGCCAATCGGTCCGTCAGCACGGCCGATGGCGTCGTCGCTGCCGAAATGACAGAAAGCGCATTTGGCAGTGACGGCATGCTAACCGGACGAGCCTGGCCATGTCACGCGGCACCGAAGGGCGGCGGTTACGCACTAATAACGAACCGGTGGGGCTGCGCGCGATGGCGCGCGCTGTCAGATGCGCCCACGCAACCAACTGCCGACATGCACAGTCGCTGAGTCAGGCAGCCGCAGGCAGGGCTGCCTGACTCAGCCGAAGCTGGTCGTATTCCACCAGAAAATCAGGCCCGGAAACCTGGAGCGCAGGAATGGATTTCAGCGAATTATTGCCGAGCTTATCGAATTGGGCGGCCCGCACGAGGACGTAATTGTTACCCGGCATGAGCGCCGTCCAAGTGTCGCGTCAGCGTTGCCGTGCCACGTCCCTGCGAGGGGGCGCGCGCTCGCGCTGACTGGCGCGAGCGTCGGAGCGCACAGTTCATGATCTTGGCGAGCGGTTTCCGCCCGCCGGCCACGGGTCCCGGTCATTAGCCGGGACGCAAAGCACTGAGCCTGGTCAGCGCCTCGGTCAGGACCTCTTCCTTCTTACAGAACGCAAACCGCACCTGGAACTGCCCGGCGTCGGCATTGTCGTAGAAGACGACGCTCGGAATCGCGACGACCCCTGCCGTGTAAGGGAGCTTCCGGCAGAAATCCAGCCCGCTCGGCTCGCCAAAGGGCCTGATGTCAGTGGTGATGAAGTAGGTGCCCTCCGGGCGATACACCTCGAAACCAGCGGCAGCCAGCCCGTCGCACATCAGCTCACGCTTGCTTACGAGGCCGCCGGCGACCGACCGGTAGTACTCGTCCGGCAGCGCGAGTGCCTGCGCGATCGCGTACTGGAACGGGCCGCCGCTGACGAACGTGAGGAATTGCTTGACGGTGCGGACGGCCGCCACTAGTTCCCGCGTTCCCGTGACCCAGCCGATCTTCCAGCCAGTGAAAGAGAACGTCTTCGCCGCCGAACTGATCGTGACGGTCCGCTCGCGCATTCCGGGCAGCGAGGCGACCGGCACGTGCTCTCCGGTGAACACCATGTGCTCATACACTTCGTCGCTGATCACGAGCAGGTCGTGGGCGCAGGCAAGTTCGGCGATCGTCGTCAGCTCGGCGCGGGTGAAGACCGAGCCCGTGGGGTTGTGTGGCGAGTTCAGCAGGATCAGCCTGGTGCGGCCGGTGATCGCGGCGCTCAGCTCGTCGAGGTCAGGTCTGAAGCCCGGTGCCCTCAGCGTGACCGGCACCCTTACTCCGCCCGCCATGGCGATGCAGGCCGCATAGGAGTCGTAGTAGGGCTCGAACGCGATCACCTCATCGCCTGGCTCTACCAGCGCGAGCAGCGACGCCGCGATCGCCTCCGTCGCGCCCGCCGTGACGAGCACCTCGCAGTCGGGATCGACTGCCAAGTTGTAAAACCGCTGCTGGTGGGCAGCGATCGCGCTTCTCAGCTCGGGAATACCGGCTCCTGGCGGGTACTGATTGCCGCGGCCGGTCATGACCGCATCGGCGGCAGCCCTGGCGATCTCGCCGGGACCGTCGGTGTCGGGAAAGCCCTGCCCGAGGTTAACTGAGCCGGTCGCCACGGCGAGCTCGGACATCTCGGCGAAGATCGTGGTACCGAGGCCGGCGAGCCTGCGGTTCAGCAGCGGACGATTCATGTCGCTATGACATCACGTCTGGCTCATCGGATGGTGCGGACCAGCGACGAGGCGACCGATCCGGAGGCAGTCCACCAGCCCGGCCATCCTGGACGCTGCCCGACTGGACGCGCGGTTCACCCGCCGGTCTTGCGCTGTTCGGCGATCTGCATGAGCCGGTCCCAGGCCGGCGACCACGCGCCGGCCGCCGCCGCGACCAGCTGGACGATGGTCGGGTCCGGGACGCCCCGCTCGCCGCTCTCGGACCTTTCTGGCCGGCTGGCGAGCCACCGCCGGGTGCGGTCTGCCAGCGCGTCGAGGCGCGGGTCGTCCGGGGACCAGTCGAACGCCGCATCGTACTCGAGGTAGATGGCCCGGAACTCCAGATCGGCGATCGCGTCGCGTTTGTCGGCGATCCAGATGGCCGCCTCGTTCGGCGCGAGCGCTTGCAGCAGGATCCAGCCGTCGCGCTCCATCTGCACTGAGCGCTGGCTCACGCCGAGCTCGTGTAGCCGGTCGAGGTAGTCGGCGACCTCGGCGGAGACGAACAGCCGGTCACCGGCGCTGAGCTGGGCGATCCGCTCGCGGGTGCGGAGAAGCTCGGTGGCCCGTTCCTGCAGATTGCGATCGATCTCGGCGATCGCCGCGGCGAACCGGTCTGGGTCGGCGGCCAGGAGCTCGTTGATGCGGGCGAGCGGCACGCCAGCCTCGGCGAGCGTTTTGATCTTGACCAGGTCGATGGCGTGCTGGGCGCTGTAGCGCCGGTAGCCCGATGAGTCGCGTGGTGGCTCGGCGAGCAGGCCGCGCTGGTGGTAGTGGCGGACGGCCTTGATCGTCACGCCGGCGTAGGTGGCGAGCTGACCGATGGTGATCATGTGGTTCATCATTTCAGCGGGTGCCGCGGCAGAACCCGGCCCTGGCCCACAGGTAGCCGGCCAGCGCGATCGCCGCGGACCAGGCCAGGGCCAGGTAGGCGGTGTTGCCGAGCGGCGCGCCGGTCAGCAGCGCGCGCAGGGACTCCACGACCGGAGTGAACGGCTGGTGTGCGGCGAACCAGCGCACACCAGCGGGCATCGAGCCGGCCGGCACGAACGCGCTGGACAGGAACGGCAGCAGGAACTGGATCGGCAGGCTCGCGCTGTTCGCGCCGGCGACGCTCTTGGCACCCAGGCCCAGGGCGACCGAGAGCCAGGCCAGCGCGAAGGCGAATGCCGCGACGATGCCGACTACGGCGAACCAGCCGGCGACCGAGGCCTGCGGCCGGAAGCCAACCAGCAGGGCCACCCCGGTGATGACGGTGGTGGTGATGAGCGTGCGCAGGACGGTGCCGCCGACATGCCCGGTCAGCACCGCCCCGCGGCTGACCGCCATTGTGCGGAACCGGTCGATGATGCCCGTGGTCATGTCGGTGCACACGGTGATCGCCGTGGTCCCGGAGCCCGCCGCCACCGTCATCATCACGATGCCGGGCACGAGGAAGTCGACGTACGGTGCGCCCCGCGCCGCGGCACCGAGCCCGTTGCCGATCGGCCCGCCGAGGATGTAGACGAACAACAGCAGAAACACGACCGGCCCCAGGATCGAGCCGATGAGCAGCAACGGGAACCGGAGGGTGTGCTTAAGCTCGCGGCCGATCATCGTGGTGGAGTCCTGCGCGGCGATGGTCAGCGTGGTCACTGGGTCTGCTCCTTCGAGGGCTGGCCGGTCAAGGCGAAGAACACGTCGTCGAGGTCTGGCGTGTGGATGGACAGGTCGTCCACGGCGACGCCGTCGCCGAGTCGGGCGAGCACGTCGCGCAGCGAGGCGATGCCGCCCTCGTTCGGTACCCGCAGCGCCAGCTCCTGGTCGTCGCGGGTGCCCTCGGGCAGCGATCGGGCGGCCGCGTCGAGCGAGGTGGCATCGGCGAAGCGGAGCCGGATGTGCGCGCCGGGGATGCGCCGTTTGAGGTCTTCCGGCGTGCCCTCGGCGACGATGCGGCCCCGGTCCAACACGGCGATGCGGTCCGCGAGCTGGTCGGCCTCCTCCAGGTACTGCGTGGTCAGCAGGATGGTGACGCCCTGCGCGACGAGGTCGCGGATTAGCTGCCACGTGGTGTGGCGGCTGCGCGGGTCCAGGCCGGCGGTGGGCTCGTCGAGGAAGATCAGCCGTGGCCGTCCCATCAGGGTCATCGCGATGTCGAGGCGGCGCGTCATGCCGCCGGAGTACGTGGCGGGGGTCCGCTTCGCCGCCTCGATGAGGTCGAAGCGCTCCAGCAGCCGGGCGGTCCTCGCCCGCCGTTCGGCCGCCGGCAGA
>DASWGE010000325.1:0-2276 GCA_036393895.1 Streptosporangiaceae bacterium
CTCTGCTAGCTGCTCTACCCCTGGCGGGACAACTACGGGGGCGCATGGCTGCTGCTGCCGCGACAGCATCGCGCCCCCGTTGTTCATCGGCTACGGGATCATTAGCACGTGACCGGTACCAGCCGCAGCAGCCTGTTCGGCGCCCTGTTCGCCCGCGGCGCGGCCGACGCGAGCGACGCCGCGTGGCTGCAGGCGATGCTCGACACCGAGGCGGCGCTCGCCCGCGCTCTGGAGCGGGCCGGACTCGCACCCCCTGGGTCGGGCGCCGCCGTCACCGCCGTAGCGCGTGCCGAATTTTTCGATGACGGAACGCTCGGCGAGGCTGCGGCAGCCACCGGCAATCCCGTCCCGGCGCTGGCCAGAGCGCTGACGGCGCGGCTGCCCGAGTCGGCGGCAGGAGCCGCCGCGGCTGTCCACAAGGGCGCGACCAGCCAGGACATCATCGACACGGCGGCCATGCTGATTGCACGAAGCGCGCTGGACGCCATCCTCGCCGACCTGTCGGCAGCGGCCCGAAGCTGCGCGGCCCGCGCGGCGGAACACGCGCGCACGGTCATGTCCGGCCGCACCCTGCTGCAGCAGGCGGTGCCCGTGACGTTCGGGCTCGTGGCGGCTGGCTGGCTGACAGCGATCGACGAAGCACGGCAGAACCTGCACCAGGTCAGGACTGCCCGGCTGGCCGTTCAGTTCGGCGGGGCGGCCGGCACGCTCGCCTCGCTGGGAGACACAGGGCCGCGGGTAGCGGCCCTGCTGGGCGATGAGCTTGGCCTGCCCGTGCCCGCGCTTCCGTGGCATACGAACCGGCTGCGGATCATCGACCTGGCGGCCGCGCTGGCCGGCGCGTGCGCCGCACTCGGGAAGATCGCCAGGGACGTCACCCTGCTCACCCAGACCGAGGTCGCCGAGGTAGGCGAGGCGGCCGAGCCTGGTCGCGGCGCCTCGTCAGCCATGCCACACAAACAAAACCCGGTCGCCGCGATCACGGTCCTCGCCTGCACCAAACAGGCCCCAGGCCTCCTCGCGACCCTCACATCCGCCGCCGAGCAAGAACACCAGCGCGCCGCCGGCGCCTGGCACTCCGAATGGCTGCCGCTCTCCCAACTCCTGACCCTCACCAACTCGGCCTCCTCCTGGTCTGTGGAGCTGCTGAGAGGTTTGCAAGCTGACCCCGTCCGCATGCGCGCCAATCTCGACGAGGCGAGAGAGCTACCGATGGCAGAGCACATCACGACCCTGCTAGCTCCCGCTCTGGGAAGGCTCCAGGCACATGACCTGATCGCGAGGGCGAGCACCAGAGCCACCGCCGGTAACATCAGCCTGACCGACGCGATCTGCGCCGATGAGACGTCGGCAGCGAAGCTAGCCGACGCCGGCGTGACCCGCGCCGACATCGAGTCCGCCGTCCGCCCCGAGTCCTACCTGGGCGCTACCGCTGAGTTCATCCGCCGCGCCCTGTCCGCCCACATCGCTCGCGAGGATGCCCTCTCCGGTTAGCCCCTTGCGATCCGCCCGCGCGGCTTTCAGGACATTAACCCGTAGTAGACAGTCCCCATGACCGACGAAGAACGCACCGAACAAGGCATGACAGTCCGCCGCGAGGTCCTAGGCAATGAGCACGTAGACCGGGCGATAGCGCGAACGACAGAGTTCACGGCCCCGTTTCAAGACTTGATAACCCGCTACGCCTGGGGCGACATCTGGTCCCGCCCTGGCCTGTCGCGCGCCGAGCGCAGCATGATCACGCTGACGGCTCTGGCGGTTCTGCGCCAGGACGAAGAACTCGCCATGCACGTCCGCGCGGCGCTTCGGATCGGCCTGTCAGTCTCCCAGATCCAGGAGATCCTGCTGCAAGTCGCCCTCTACGCGGGCGTACCTGCGGCCAATCGGGCGTTCGCCATCGCCGCCGACGTGCTGGAGAATGCTACGTAGTCCGCACAGTTGTTCACTTAGCGGCCGGTCGATATCGTTTCCCGTACATGCGGCGAGAAAGGCTGGTTCAGGGTGGCTGAGATCATGTCGCTGGCCAAGGCGATCGCCGCAGCCGTCCACGACGGGGACACCGTCGCAATGGAGGGTTTCACCCACCTGATCCCGCATGCCGCAGGCCACGAGGTGATAAGGCAGCGGCGTCAGGACCTGACCCTGGTCAGGATGACGCCCGACATCATCTACGACCAGCTGATCGGGGCGGGCTGCGCCAGCAAGCTGGTGTTCTCCTGGGCAGGCAATCCGGGCGTCGGATCCCTGCACCGGTTCAGGGACGCGGTTGAGCACGC
>DASWGE010000326.1:0-3868 GCA_036393895.1 Streptosporangiaceae bacterium
CGCCACGCTTGCCGAGCACGGCTTCGAGCCAGTTAACGACGCGGGCGGTCTCAGCCTGCGCAACTGCCCCTTCCACCCGCTGGCCGCGCGGCACCGCGATGTCGTCTGTGCGATGAACCTCGCCCTGCTTGAGGGTGTCGCGGGGGGAATCGGCGGGCGGGATCTGCACCCGGTGCTTGATCCCGCACCTGGCCGGTGCTGCGTCGTCGTCCGGGCCGGCCGGAAACTCACCGAAGAACCCCTGGAGCGTCATGACGCATGAGCTGACCCTTGCCCCGCCGTGTCCGCAAGATCCGGACCGATACGACGACCCGCTGCCCGCTGCATCACCGCGATGGTCAGGTTCCGGCGCCGACATCGCCGCCGCACAGCAGGCCGCCGCGGACTTCCTGGCCGCGCTCGGAGTCGACCTCAGCGCGGACGGCCTGCGCGAGACGCCTGCGAGGATGGCGCGCGCCTACGCTGAGCTATTCGAGCCGCGGCCGCTTCGCCTCACGACGTTCGACAACGCCGAGGGGTACGACGAGCTCGTGATCGCCCGGGCCATTCCGTTCCGGACTGTCTGCGAGCACCATTTGCTGCCGTTCTACGGCGTAGCGCATGTCGGCTACCTGCCGGCCGAGCGTATTCTCGGCTTGTCGAAGCTGGCCCGCCTTGTCGAGCATTTCGCGGCCAGGCCGCAGACGCAGGAGCGGCTTACCAGGCAGGTGGCCGATTGCCTGCTGGAGCGCCTGCGCCCTCGGGGCGCCGGTGTGGTGCTCGAGGCCGAGCACACCTGCATGACTTTGCGCGGCGTCCGGGCGACGGGTGCCACGACCGTTACGTCCGCCCTGCTCGGCAGTCTGCGGACGGACCCGCAGTCGCGTTCTGAATTCTTCGCCCTCGCTGGCGTCCATGTCTGAGGAAGGATCTGACCATGACCACTGACCAGACCATCGTGATCGTCGGGGCGAGCCTGGCCGGGGCGCGCGCCGCGCAGACGCTGCGCGAGGAGGGCTTCGGCGGCCCCGTCACCCTGATCGGCGAGGAGGACGAGACCCCGTACGAGCGACCGCCATTGTCGAAGGACTACCTGATGGGCAAGCACGGCAGGGAGAAGCTCTACGTGCAGCCGCGCGAATGGTACGGCGAGCATGACGTCGATCTGCGGTTGGGCACAAGGGTGACCGACCTCGACCCCGCTGCGCGCGAGATCGTCCTGGCCGGTGGCCAGCGGATCGGTTACTCCAGGCTGCTGCTCGCGACTGGGTCGTCGCCGCGCCGGCTGTCTGTTCCAGGCGCCGATCTCGGCGGCGTGCTGTACCTGCGCTACGTCGGTGACAGCGATCGGATCAAGGCCGCGTTCGAGAATGCCCCACGGGTCGCGGTGATCGGGGCGGGCTGGATCGGGCTCGAGACCGCCGCCGCGGCCAGGGCGGCGGGCGCCGAGGTGACCGTACTCGAGATGGCCGAGTTGCCGCTGCTGCGGGTCCTCGGCCGTGAGGTCGCCCAGGTTTTCGCGAGGCTGCACGACCAGAATGGCGTCGACCTGCGCTGCGGCGTGCAGGTTGCCGAGATCACCGCCGGCGGCCAGGGAACTGCCGGGGGAGTGCGCCTGGCCGACGGAACGCAGATCGACGCAGACGTGGTGATCGCCGGCATCGGGATCACACCCAACGTCGAGCTCGCAGCCGCGGCCGGCCTGGCCGTCGATAACGGCGTCGTCACCGACGAACGGCTGCGGACCTCCGACCCTGACGTGTTCGCGGCCGGCGACGTCGCGAACGCCTTCCACCCATTGCTCGGCAAGCACATCAGGGTCGAGCACTGGGCGAACGCGCGGCATCAGCCGGTCGCGGCCGCTAAGGCGATGCTCGGCCAGGACGCATCCTACGACCGGGTGCCCTACTTCTATACCGACCAGTACGACTTGGGCATGGAGTACGCCGGCTACGTCGAGCCCGGCGGCTACGAGGAAGTCGTCTTCCGCGGCGACGTGCCTGGTCGGGAATTCATCGCGTTCTGGCTGGGCGATGACGGCCGGGTGCTCGCCGGGATGAACGTCAACATCTGGGACGTTAACGAGGCCATCGGCGCACTGGTCCGGTCTGGCAAGCCGGTCAGCAAGGACGCGCTGAGGGACGCCTCAATCCCGCTGGAGTCGCTCGCTTAGCCGGGTAATCAGGGGCCAGGACTAGAGCGTGGCTGGGCGTCCACAGCGAACAGGAGTAGGTCCGCCAGGCCGAAATTCGCTCCGCCGTGGCGCGGCAGTGTCGGCGACCACGACGGGCGCACGGTCAGGTAAGAGCAGGGATCAGCGCGGAGCAGTCCGAGGAGCACCTCGGTGACGATCCGGCCGCCGACCGGGCCTAGCTGATCCCCGCCGCCCCGGACGTGGGCCTCCATGAGGATGTAGAACCACAGCGGGGTTCCCGACGCCCAGCTATGACCGATCTCGTCCCTGCTGAGCGGCGCGACCCCGAGTGCCTGGGCAACTGCTTCCCCGGACGGCAGACGGGTGGCCGACCCCCGCAGCAGGTCGCGCACCGCGAGCGAGCGGTAGGCGTCAACGTCGACTTCCCCGGTGACCTGGTGGGGAAGGTTGATCAGGCTCGCTGGCAGTCCGCCATCCATCGCCTTGGCTCGTTGCGCCGGGGGATGGCCAGGCAGGTCGAAAAGCTGGCCGAGGTCGATGCGATGCTCTGGTGTGATCGGGCCGAAGCTGGCGAGGTCCGGGAAGAGAGGATACTCAGGTCCGCCGGGCTGGAGCTGGTACGCGTGCCGGATCTGGCCGTGCCCGTAGCGATAGGCCGCGTCGGCGAACTCTAGCGGCAGATACGCGTCACTGGGCGCCGGGTTGAAGAAACGCCCGCGGTGTGCCAGCACCTCATCGGCCAGCTCCGTGCCCACGAGGCGGGGCAGGAAGTCGTGCACGACGATCCACTGGTAGTGCCAGGTCAGTGCCCGCTTGGCTGAATCGAACAGGTCAGCCCCGGTGATGCCGTCGGCCGAGAGCAGGGCGACGAGCCCGTTATGGGCGTGCAACAGCGCCAAGTGCAGGTGAGCGGCCACGATGTGGACATCGTTACGTGGGTCGCCGATCAGTGCGACGCCCTGGCTGTTGCGGGGCAGATCAAGCCCGTCGGCACCGATGAGCAGTTTCGCCGGATCGCCGACATCGTACAGATACGGGGCGCCGACCGGGCCATCGCCGTAGACCGTCTCGAGGTTCAGCTTCGGTGAGCGAGCGTTGCGCAGGGAGGCAACGTCGGCCTCCGGCCCGACGGGAGAGCGGTCGGCGGTTATGTCGTGCGCGATCAACTGCCCGAAGAACGGCCAGCCGGCCGCATCGGCTGCGTCGTCGTGGCCGTAGGCCAGCACGTCGAGCGCGGCGGTCGCGTCGCACGCTCCGCCCGGCTTGCCGGCCGATTCCAAGTCCGCCACATCGGTGATCAGTGCGGGCAGGTCGGCGAACATACGCCCGTATCGGGCTCCGCCGATTGGGGCATCCACGGTGCGCGAGGGCCCCAGGCAGTGGTCGCGTTCGATGCGGTGCACCGCGTGCTCGGTACTGGTGTTCACGCTCCCTATCTCCGGTCACGAGGTCGTTGGGTTCGGTATACCCCAACCAAGCCGTCGCTCCCGCACCAGCTTCCGCTCTCAGCGGGTCGCTAGCCCATTTGGGCGTAGTCGACCGTTAGCCAGGTCTGCGGCGTCAGCCGTCGCGGCCGCTGAGGGCGGGAACAGCCGATATTCGCCAGCCCGCTCAACTCCCGGACAGGGAGACGCGAACTAGTCTGAACTATTCCGCAAATGCGGTAATCCGGGCGCATGAATGGCGCGTCAATATGTGTGCGACCTGGCTGGGGCGGCAACCGACTCGTGACAC
>DASWGE010000327.1:0-3631 GCA_036393895.1 Streptosporangiaceae bacterium
TGCTGGGGTACTCGAACCCCAAGGAGATCAATCGCCGAGTCAAACTAAGGATGGCTCGCCAGGCCATCCTGTCCCGGCCGAACCCGCCGAGTCTGTGGGTGGTGCTCGACGAGGCTGTGCTGCGGCGCCCCATCGGAGGCCACGCGACCATGCGGGCGCAGCTGAAGCATCTCATCGAGATGTCGCAGCGCCCCAACGTGACCGTCCAGGTCATCCCGTTCAAGGCGGGAGGTCACGCCGCTGCGGGCGGCGCCTTCAGCCTGCTCCGCTTCGCCGAACACGACCTGTCGGACGTGGTCTTCCTCGAGCAGCTCAACAGCGCTCAGTACCTGGACAAACCAGACGTCGTCGACGGCTACCTGGCGGTAATGGAACGACTGTGCATCGGGGCTGTGACGCCTGCTACCACTGTCAAGATTCTCCGGTCCATGGTCCGCGAGTCCTGACGCGTTACCTGGTCACGCGCCTCAGACTTCCTGCAGGACGAGGCGGTCGGTCGGGCGTGCCAGTGACCTCCGCAGATCGCCGATCGCGGCGGGCTCACCGCGGATCGTCACGTGCACGCCCACGTCAGACAATTGGCCGAGGCCGGCCAGCACTCCGCGGCTCATCAGCCTCGCCGTCGCCAGGTCCACCAGGACCTGCGTCCTCGCAGGCAGGTTCTCCAGGGCGAGCCAAAGCTGCGTCACAGCGAACGAGTCGACCTGGCCCTCGATGCACAGGACCCCGGCCTCGGAAATAAGCCGGAACTGAGGGACCGGGCTCGACGCCGACGACAACGGGTGCAGCGTTGCCAGATGCCGAAGCCGGCTGGTGTCTACTTTCTCCTTATCGAAAGCGCACAAGCCGGTGATGGGATTCTCCGCTATGAACCGGTCTGCAATGATCTCCCACCGTATCCATGCTTTCAGCCGCTCGTCGTCGCTGACCAGGGATGTGTTTTCTGCGGCGACCCTGAGCCCGGCATAGCCATGGGCCACTGCGTCAGCGAGCGCAGCGGCGTAGGTTGAACGCTGGGCCACCGGATCGACGATCCCGTCAGCTCCGTACACCTCGGCGATGCTCGTGATCTGCAAGGCGTGCGCGGCGCCGCTGGCCGCGAGCGGTCTCATATCTTCGGGATCCGGATTCTCCGCCACGTACATGAGCCGCTGGCCCAGCGCAGCGCCCTCTGAAAGGAAGGGCACGGCCAGGGCGGCGAACTCCCTGGCCCCAGTGAAGACCCAGCACATGTGGTCGTGCGGCCGCATTCTCAAGAACTCGAACCGGACACCACGATCTCGCCCGGCTCCGTGCTTGCTGATCGGTGTCATGACTGGTTTGCCCCCCAAGCAGATGCGGCTTCAGGCGAGCCGGTCGACCTAGCGATCTGACGACTGTCTCATCGTTCAGGCTAGCCCGGCGGCGCAGAACGGAACACCAGCCCCGAAGCTCTCAAGTCAGCTCATCGCCGCCAGGGTCCTGCGAATGACGTTCAGGTTGCGCAGCCTGGCTTCGTAGGTCGCGCCCGCCCAGAGCAGCGCGGCACCGAGTACCGCGACCGGGAGCCAGCCCGGAAGATCATGGACTAGGCGCGCGAAGGCCGGAGCAAGCTCACGACCGGCACCAAGTACGGCCACGACTGCCCCGGTCAGCAGCGGCGCCTGCATCCTCGCGCGAGCACCGACGATGGCGATGGCTGCTGCGGCCAGCCCGACGAGCACCAGCCGGAGCCAGCCCGGGCTCTGCCATGCGACGACCAAGCTCGGCAGGAGCAGGATCGACAGTCCGGGTCCGTAGGCGAGCCATGAGTGCGGGTGCGGTTCGCGTCTGGACGCCCGCCAGCCCATGAAGGTCGCGACAGCGGCGGCCGGCAGGGTGTATGCCTCAAGAACGGCCACGCCCGCGGCCGCGAGTCCGAGACACCAGGCCAGGTAGCACAGCGCCAGCCCGGGCCAGATCGCCGGCCGGCGGGCCGCCCTCGCGGACACGCCCAGGCAGATGATTCCGGCGGTCGCCAGCGCGAGGCAGGCCGTCGACGGCTGCTGCAGGCACGGGCCCACGCCGACCGCCGTCACCAGCCAGGCAGTGATCTCGATCCCGAGGCCGATCATCGCCCGCTGATCTGAGGCGCCCTCGCGCGCGCACCTTGCTGCGGCGACCTGGGCGCAGGCCGCGACTCCCAGCGCCGCGAGTCCCGCCTGCCAGCTCGGCCGGCCTGCGGCCAGAGCCGCGCACCAGGCCAGCGCGGACGCCGCGAGAACGGTCAGGCAACCGGCCGCCACCCGGATGCCAGCCAGCCGGGCACGCCAGGCGCAGCATGCATAGGCCCCCGTCAGGCAGCCGAGCACGGCGAGAGTCGGAACCGGCTCGGCGAGCGCCCACGCCAACGTCATGGCGCCGGTCAGCAGAGCGGCTCCGGCGGGCGCCACGCTCCGGCCGAGCGCAGCCCATGCGGTCAGCGCGAGTGCCAGGGCAAGCAGCGCGGCGTCGACGACCCAGTAGCCGATCCCCGCGGCCAAGCCGTCCACTCCGGCCGGGGCCGCGACGAGCGGCAGGGCGACTGCGACGGCGTCCAGGCTGGCGCGCCCCCTCCGCTGCCATGCGCCGGCCGTGGCCGCCACCGCTGCGAGGCAGATGGCGAGGACGACGACCGCAAACGACAGACCAGGAGCGGGTGCGGCGACAACGCTCTGGTGATGTCCCTGCCACGGGTGAGTGATCACGTATCCGGGAGCCACCAGCACATGAGCGATTGGCCGCCACTCGGCCGCGAGCGTGGCCATGGCCGCGCTTGCGGCAGCGACCACGGCCGTGAACCGCCGCGCGCCGGCCCGTAGCCACGCGGTGCCGCTCCCGACCGCCGCGACAGCGACCGCGAGCATCGCGAAGGTGTCCCGCTGGCCAGCGGCGAAAATGGCAGAGAGCAATATGACCAGCCCGGCACCCAGGTCAAGCACTACCGAGTGGATGGGGCGCACCCGCTGCAGCGCGGTCGCGGCCGCGACCGCTGCGATGGCGACGCCGAGCGCCGCGAATGCCGCATACCGAGCATGCCACCCGCTGGCCAGCGGAACGGCCCAGGCAACCCCCGTCGCGGCGGCGAGCACGCCCGCAGTCGAGAGGGCCGCGGTAAAGACGTGCTTGGCGCGCATGGCCGCCAGGAAGAAGACCGCAGCAAGCACGGCCAGTTCCGCGATGGTGGCTCTCGACGTGGCCAGCGACCATAGCGCAGCACCCGCAGCGAGCGCGCCGGCGCTTCCGGCGGCGACCCCGGCCAGTACCTTGTCGGCGAGCATGGTGCCCACGCTCAGGAGGGCGGCAGCGGCGCCGGTCAGCATGATCTGCGCCGCCCAGCCGGTTAGATGCGCTGCGGCCGGGACCGAACCCGCGGCCAGCGCGGCTGCGACAAGCCCGGCGGCCCCCGCCACGAGGCTGAACTTCCGCGCGACGGATGCCGACGGGACGACGCGCGCAACCAGGCAGGCCAGGCTGACCAGTACCAGCGCCTCGGTCGCCGAGGGCAATCCTGGCCAGCTGGTGAAGCTGGCCGCTATCGCCGTGCGCGGGGCGTAGCCAGCCCAGACGGGCAGCAGCCGGTGCCAGCCGAAGAGCCCGACCAGGGCGACCGGCGCCGCGAAAATGCCCGCAG